>CAIZKE010000023.1 GCA_903933475.1 uncultured Alphaproteobacteria bacterium
AGCCCAGACGTGTCCGCCGTCTTGATCACGCTCAAACCAGGCGAACCAACGATCGGCGTAACCGTCGGCGTCCCAGCAGGATTCAGCGCGCTGTCAGACGACTGCGCCGTCACATCGGCATTCGACGGGTCCTTGCCCGTAACCGGTGTTTGTCAAAGTAGTTGTCCACTGAACTTGTTTCACGCTGCGTCTCGCTCGTGTCCGGCCATGGGTGCGCCGCCGCCAGCTTCATGGGGGAGCGCGTCGGCGCCCCCACGGCCTTGCTGTTCGTCCTTGGGACGCTCCGGGTTGAGCCAGACGGATCCGACAGGGTCCCAGTTTCGGGTGTTGCCCGACCAGCGGGCCGGGCTTCTGGCGCGTGCGGCCTGATAGAGAGCGTGCCGGTTGTGCAGCACGGCCCGGTCTTCTCCGCGATGGCGGGCGTCCGGGGTGACAAAGCGGATGGCGCTATGCCTGTGCTCGGTGTTGTACCAGCGGACGAAGGCATGAACCCAGGCGCGCGCTTCCTCGATGTTTGCGAAGCCACGAGCGGGCCAGGACGGGACGTACTTGCAGGTCCGGAAGAGTGCTTCGGAGAAGGGATTGTCGTTCGACACCCGCGGCCTGCTGAAAGATGGAATGACGCCGAGACGCTCCATGGTGGTTTTCATGGTCGCGCCCTTCATCGCGCTGCCGTTGTCGGCGTGCAGCGCGAGAGGGCTGGTGAGGCACCCCTCCGCCCAGACCGCGCGCTCAAGAAGCAGGGCGGCCAGATCGGCGCCTTCACGCGCGTGAACCTCCCAGCCGACGATCTTCCGGCTGAAGATGTCCTCGATGAGGTAGAGATAATAGAACAGCCCCAGCACAGGTCCGGGAACCCAGGTGATGTCCCACGACCAGACCTGCCGGGGGCCCTTTGCCTCGAAGGTCGCCGGCGGCTTCGATCGCATGGCTGCCCGGGCGCGTCCACGCCTGTGGTTCTGTCCCCGTTGCCGCAACACCCTGTAGAAGCTCGATTCCGAAGCGATATAGGTGCCGCGATCAGCCAGCCGGGGCACGATCTGGCTGGGCGGAAGGCTGGCAAATTCCGCAGCATTGCATGTGGCGACGATCTGGTCCCGCTCATCCTCGCTCAGCCTGTTCACAGGGCTTGGCCGCTCGGCAAGCGGACGGAGGTCCTGCATGACCTCGCCATCCGAACCTTGCCAACGTTGATATGTCCGGGGATGAAGGCTGAGTTCATGGCAGGCAACGCTCTCGCGCGCCCCGGCATCCACGGCCTCGGTGATGAGGGCAACGATGTCCTGGCGATCAGGGGCAGAGGTCATTCGGCCTCGCCCTCCGCAGGGCCCCAGATCGCCTCGGCTTTTTTTCGCAGAACCATCAGGGCTGCTGTCTCTGCCAGCGCCTTCTCCTTGCGCGCAAGGTCCCGCTCCAGTTCGCGGATGCGCTTCTTGTCGTCCTTCGTCTCGCGTGCGATCCGGGTCGAAGCCGCTTTTTCCCAGTCGTTCGCCCGTTCACAGGCCTCGCGCCAAACCCGCAGTTGCTCCGGATACAGCCCCCGCTGGCGGCAGTACTCGCCAAGCTCAGCCTCGTTCATCGCAGCAGTTTCGACCACCGCCGCGAACTTGTCCCGGGCCGACCAGCCTTCTGGACCCGAATTACCATCCGGCAGCAGCTTGCCCTTCGCCCTCGCTTCCGCCCGCCACAGGCAAAGCGTGCTCTTCGAAATCCCTTCTTCCTGCGATAGCTGGTGCAGGGCAACATTGTTCGGCGGCAACATCTTCGCCAGCACGGCCGCTTTCCGTTCCAATGAATACGCCACGTCTTCTTCCTCTTCGCCGCCCGCCTCAGGGTCCTATTTAGGAATTAGACAGATGGACAACCACCCTGCCAGAGGGGGGAGGCCGGGCATGGTGAGGAGGGGGAGGGGCTCACGCCCGCCACGGCGTCATGCTGACTACTCCGAGTGGCGTCACACCGACGAAGTTCGGGGTCCAGCTTGTGGTTGCCACAACGGAATTTCGGCGTTCACAATGATTATGTTGGGCG
>CAIZKE010000024.1 GCA_903933475.1 uncultured Alphaproteobacteria bacterium
CCTGACCCGAATCCGGCCCGCCCACGTGGAGGCCCTCGAATCTCTTAGCCTGGGAGACCTGCCTAGCCGCCCCTTCACCATCGGGTACCTGCGGGCCTACGCCCAGGCCCTGGGCCTGCCCGGAGACGCCGCGATTGCCCGCTTCAAGGCTGACGATCCGGACCGGAACGACGCCCTGCGACCCCCGGTCGGGGTCCGGCGCATGGCCGACCCACGCCTCCGGCTCATGCTCCTCGCCGGCCTTCTCTTCCTGTCCGCGATTTTCGCCTGGAACCTGATCCGCCGGGGCAGCCTGCATGAAGCTTCGCAGAGGTCCGCGACCCCCGTTTCAGAAGCCCCGCCGCTGCAGACGCCCACCGGACCCATGACCCTGGGCGCGCCCCTGCTCGCGCCCGTCGAGTCCAATGCCCCGCCCGCCTACCTGACGCCCGGCCTGGAGTCGGTCCTGTCGGCGGCCCTCCCGGAAACCCTGACCGCCCGGGAAGACCCGACCCTGCTCGATATGGGCGAGACCTTCGTTCCCCGGGGCGGGATTTTCGGTGCACCGGCAGGATCAGGCCGCATCGTGGTGCAGGCGCGGCGCCCAACCACCCTGATCGTCTGGGGCCCGGACGGCGCCGCCTGGTTCGCCCGGAAGATTGCCGCCGGAGACGCCTATCGCGCACCCTCCGGCGCCGGCGTGGTCTTCGAGACGGTCGAAGCAGGAGTGATGGCGGTGTTCGTCGAGGGGCAGGCCCGGGGCGTCCTTCCCTCGGGCCGGACCCCAGCCTCCGCCCTGGCCACCGCCCCGCCGGTCCCGGCCCGGTCAGCCCCAGCCCCAGGCCCCAAACCTTGATTCCCGCTCCCACGGTCAGGCCTTGGGATTCCCCCTGCCGCCACCTATTCTTGAGCCATGTCTGATCATTCTGCCCTGCGCCCCTGGCGCACCATCGTCCGCCGCAAGAGTCGCAAGATCCGGGTCGGGACCCTCGAGGTCGGCGGAGACGCCCCCATCAGCGTCCAGTCAATGACCAACACCCTGACGGCGGATGCCGCTGCGACCATCGACCAGGTCCGCCAACTGGAAGAAGCCGGGGTCGACATCGTCCGCGTCTCCTGCCCGGACGAAGCCTCGACCGCCGCCCTGCCGCAGATTGTGAAGGCGGCGAAGGTCCCCATCGTCGCAGACATCCACTTCCACTACCGCCGCGCCATCGAAGCGGCAAAGGGCGGCGCCGCCTGCCTGCGGATCAATCCGGGAAACATCGGCAGCCCGGACCGCGTGCGCGAGGTCATCCAGGCGGCGCGGGACCACGGCTGCTCAATCCGCATCGGCGTGAACGCCGGAAGCCTGGAGAGCCACCTGCTGGAGAAGTACGGCGAGCCCTGTCCGGACGCCATGGTCGAGAGTGCCCTTGATCACGCCCGGATCCTTCAAGACCACGACTTCCACGAGTTCAAGATCAGCGTGAAGGCCTCGGACCTGTTCATGACCGTGGCCGCCTACCAGATGCTGGCCGAGGCCATCGATTGCCCACTCCACATCGGTGTCACCGAGGCGGGGGGACAGCGCATCGGGACGGTCAAGTCGTCCATCGGCATGGGCGCCCTGCTCTGGGCGGGGATCGGCGATACCCTGCGGGTCTCCCTGGCGGCGGACCCCGTCGAGGAGGTCAAGGTCGGCTTCGACATGCTGAAGTCCCTGGGCCTGCGCCACCGGGGCGTGAACATCATCGCCTGCCCCTCCTGCGCCCGGCAGGGGTTCGACGTCATTCGCACCGTAGAGACCCTCGAGGCCCGGCTGGCCCACATCGCCACGCCCATGAGCCTGTCCATCATCGGTTGCGTTGTGAACGGCCCTGGCGAGGCCCTGATGACCGACGTCGGCTTCACGGGCGGTGGCAAGGGAGCGGGCATGGTCTACCTGGCTGGCAAGGCAGACCACAAGATGGACAACGACCGCATGGTCGAACACATCGTCGAGCTTGTGGAACGCCGGGCGGCCGAACTTGAAAGCGCCGGAGTAGCCCCCACTTAGGGGCGTCCCCGGCGAACCCGCCGGCGGCGAATAGAAGCGCCGCTTGCAAGGCCTCGCCTGGCTTGATTAGGTGCCGCTTCGCAAAGAGGAGAGAGCCATGTCTGCAGACGGCAACTGGAAGATCACGATCAATACCCCGATGGGCGCTCAGGAAGTGAACGCCGAAATCACCACCAGCGGTGACACCTTCACCGGCAAGACCACCGGCCGCATGGGCGACCAGGACATCACCGGCAAGGTCGACGGTGACAAGCTGATCTGGTCCTCGGCCATCACCAGCCCCATGCCGATGACCCTTGAGTTCGAAGCCACCGTCAGCGGCGACAGCCTTTCGGGCAACGTCAAGCTCGGCGCCTTCGGCAACGCCACCATGAACGGCGTGCGCGTCTGATCCCATCCGGATCCGGGGTGGCCCGTTAGCGGGCCACCCCGACTTCCGCCGGAGCGACCCCGGGATTTGGCAAGCCGGACGCAGCGGGCTAGAACCCTGCCTCCCGCCCCTCCCTGAAGTTTCCGCACCGTGCGACTGCCCCAAGCCCGTCTCGACCAGGTCCTCGGCCGCTTCCACGAGATCGAGGCCCGGATGTCCGCCGCCTCGGACGGCGCAGAGATCGTGCGCCTTTCCCGGGAACATGCCGAGCTGAAGCCGGTGGTCGAGGCCGTCCACGCGCTGGACAAGGTCCGGTCCGAGGCCCCCGAACTCGAGGAGATGGCCGCCTCCGGCGATCCCGACATGTCGGCCCTGGCCCGGGATGAGCTGGAGAGCCTCAAGGCCCGCCTGCCTGAACTGGAGAGGCAGGTCGCCCTGCTGCTCGCACCCAGGGACCGTGACGAAAACGCCTCAGCCATCCTCGAGGTCCGGGCCGGCACCGGCGGCGATGAGGCCGCACTCTTTGCCGGCGACCTCTTCCGCATGTACCAGCGCTACGCCGCCGTGCATGGCTGGCGGATCGAAATCGACTCCGTCTCGGAGGGCGAAGTCGGCGGCTACAAGGAAGTCATCGCCGCGATCACGGGCGAAGGCGTGTTTGGCAGGCTGAAGTTCGAGAGCGGCGTGCACCGGGTGCAGAGGGTTCCAGAGACCGAGGCCGGCGGGCGGATCCACACCTCCGCTGCCACCGTTGCCGTCCTGCCCGAGGTCGAAGACGTCGATATCGATATCCGCGAGGCGGACCTGCGCATCGATACCTACCGGTCCTCGGGGGCCGGCGGACAGCACGTCAACAAGACCGACTCGGCCGTGCGCATCACCCACCTCCCCACCGGAATCGTCGTGACCTCCTCCGAGAAGTCGCAGCACCAGAACCGGGCGCGGGCGATGAAGGTCCTTCAGGCCCGACTCTACGACATGAAGCGCGAGGCCCTGGATACCGCCCGGGCCGACTCCCGGCGCAGCCAGGTGGGCTCGGGCGACCGGTCCGAACGCATCCGCACCTACAATTTTCCCCAGGGGCGGGTGACCGACCACCGGATCAACCTGACACTCTACAACCTGGCCAGGGTGCTCGAGGGCGAGGCCCTGGATGACATCATCAACCCCCTGATCGCCGAGGACCAGGCCGAGCGGCTGGCCAGCCTCGAAGCGGAGTTCGCCTGATGGAAGCGCTCATCACCGGAATGTTCCGCTATCCGGTCAAGGGCTTCTCGGCCGAGCCCCTCTCCCAGGCCGACCTGGTCCCGGGCCGGGCCATCGCCCAGGATCGACGCTGGGTGGTGGAGAACGGGCCCTCCGGTTTCGATCCGGCCGCCCCCCGCTATGTCCCCAAGATGAAGTTCGCGGTCCTGGCCGCCCACCCGGTCGTCGCCTCGGCCCGCACCCGGGTCGAGGGAACGGACCTCTCCGCCTCGGCGCCTGGGCATCCGGACTTCCGGGGGGACCTCGCGGCCGAGGCAGGACGTGACGACTTTGCCGGCTGGGTGGGAGGACTTCTGGGCGAGGACGCCCGCGACGGTGTCCGCGTGCTTGAGGCGCCGGACTACCAGTTCCTTGACCACCCCGCCGGCCACATCTCCATCGTAAACCTGGCCAGCGTCCGGGACCTGGAGGCCCGGATCGGGCGACCGGTGGACCCCATGCGGTTCCGCGCCAACCTCTATGTCGAGGGCTGGCCCCCCTGGGTCGAGAACGGCTGGAAGGGCCGCAGCCTGCTGGTCGGCTTCGCCCGCACCACGGTCTTCGCCCCCATCGTCCGTTGCGCCGCGACCGAGGTGGACCCGCAGACCGCCGAGAAGGACATGCCCCTGGTCGAGCATTTGTTCGACCAGTACGGCCACCGGGACTGCGGGATCTATGTTCAGGTCTCCCATGGCGGGATGGTTCGGGTCGGCGACGCCTGCAGCACGCCGGGCGAACCTGAGTGAGCCGCACTCTCCTGCAGGCCTGGCAGGGCGCGCGGTCCCGGCTTGAGGCCGCAGGCGTGCCGGGACCGGTCATCGACGCCCGGATCCTGGTCGAGGCCGCCTGCGGCGTGACCCGGGCAGACATCGTGGGCGACCCCCACCGGGAGCTCTCCGCGGCGCAGGTCGAGCGGCTGGACGCCTATCTTGAGCGACGTATTCGCCGGGAACCCGTCAGCCACATCCTCGGGCGGAAGGGGTTCTGGAACATCATGCTCGGGGTGACCGCCGACGTCCTGACACCGCGGCCCGAGACCGAGGTCATTGTCGACTACGCCCTTCGCCTGTTCCCGGAAGGGCGGCCCTTCAGGATCCTGGACCTGGGGGTCGGGTCCGGTGCCATCCTCCTGGCGATCCTGGCCGAGCGCCCGGCAGCGCGGGGCCTGGGGATCGACGTCTCCGAAGAGGCCCTGGCCGTGGCCAGGGACAATGCGGCGCACCTGGGCCTCGCCGATCGGATCGCCCTGCTCCGGGGGGACTGGAGCGGCAGCCTGGCCGGTTCGGAATTCGACCTGGTGGTTTCCAATCCTCCCTACATTGCCAGCCCGGTGATCGAGACCCTGGACCCTGAAGTTCGGGATTATGAACCCCGCATCGCCCTCGATGGCGGCCCCGACGGTCTGGACGCCTACCGGCAGTTGGCTCCCGAGATCCTTCGGATGCTGCGGCCCGGCGGGCGGTTCCTGGTCGAGATCGGGTACGACCAGAAGGCCGCTGCGGAGTCCCTCTTCAGGGCGGCGGGGGCCATGGAAGTCGAGACCCTCCAGGACCTGTCCACCCACGACCGTGTGGTGACCGGCATGAAAAACCCCTTGGAAACGAGCGACTGAGCCGTTAGACGGGATATCTGTCCCCACCCAAACCGCCGACGAACAGGACCGCCTGACCCTCGGGATCAGACCGGGCGCCTCGCCGGCAGGCCGTTCCGTGAAAAACGAAACGCCAGGCTCCGGGTGGAACGACGGGGATATTTCAGCTTCGGATCACTTTCGCCGGGACGCCCCGGCGCACAGGCCAGAAGAACAGGCCAAGCCCGGTCTACGAGGACACGGGACATCGGAATGGCGGGACATGAGAGATTTCAAGGGCATGAAGCGTCAGCGCGGTCGCAATCGCGGCGCGATAGGCAAGCCTCAGCAGCACAACGCCAACCGGGCCGTAGAGTCCAATGGGCCTGAAGGCGTCAAGGTTCGCGGAAGCGCCCAGATCGTCTACGAAAAGTACCAGCAACTCGCGCGAGACGCGGGTTCCGCCGGTGACCGCGTCCTCGCGGAGAACTTCCTGCAGCACGCAGAGCACTATTTCCGCCTGATCCGGGCCATGCAACCCAATCGGCCCGCCTCCGAGATCATAGGTCGAGACCAGCTCAACTCCGGCTTTGACGTCGATTTCGAGGACGAGTCGGGCGAGGGCCTTGAGGTCGAGACGGTCGAAACCGAAGCCGAATCCCGCGACCGGGGCGGATGGCGGGACCGACCCCGAGACCGGGATGACCGGCCCCGGGATGAGCGACCCAGGGATGAGAGACCCAGGGAAGATCGATATCGGGACGACCGTCCCCGGGACGAACGCCCGCGTGAGGATCGATCGAGGGATGACAGGCCCCGGGAAGAAAGGCCCCGGGAAGAAAGGCCCAGGGACGACAGGCCCAGGGACGAAAGGCCCAGGGAGGAAAGGCCAAGAACTGACCGCCCGGAAGGTGGACGACGGGACCGCTGGCGTGACCGTGACGACCGGCCGGAACGTCCGAAGGAAGACCGCCCCGAGCGGGATCCGATGGCGGTGATCGAACCGAGTGGCGGCGCCATCACTGGCGGCGAGGACCGCGAGCCTTCGCCGACCCTTCGAAGCGAGGACGGAGCCGAGAGCCACGCCCCGGACTTCCTGCGTCCCCGGCGTCCCCGCGTCGAGGCTGAAGTTGAAGAGCCGCGCCCCGCGCGCCGCCGGCGCGTGCCCCGGAGCTTCGAAGGCGGCGAAGGCCAGGACGGCGAGGGCTGAGCCCAGCGGTTGCGCCCAGTCGACTTCAGGTCTAGCCCTTTCGCATGGCGCATGACTGCAGACATGATGATGGCCCAAGGCAGGGCCTCAGCGGCCCCGGACTGGCGGAGGCCCTGCTGGAAGCCGAGCGCCTCTGCAGCGTCGCCCGCGAGCGTCTGACGCCGCCGCGGCGAAGGGTGCTGGAACTGCTTCTGGAAGCCGAAGCGCCCCTGAAGGCCTATGACATGATCGCTGCCTATGCCTCGGGCGGCCCGCCAGCCAAGCCGCCGACGGTCTACCGGGCCCTGGATTTCCTGGAGAAGCAGGGCTTCGCCCACCGGATCGAGAGCCTGAATGCCTATGTGCCCTGCCGGATCCGGGACGCCGAGCACAGGGCGGCCTTCCTGATCTGCGACTGCTGCGGATCGGCCCAGGAGGTCGAGCCGGACTTCGCCCCGGTCCTGGCGGCGGCCGGGCTGGCCGGTTACTCCATCCGCGGCCTGACCCTCGAGGCCCGCGGCCTCTGCCCCGCCTGCCGCGACGCCTGATCCCGGCGGCCGGCCATGATCGAGGTCACCCCACAGATCCTCATCCCGGAAGATGAGATCAGCGAGAAGTTCATTCGCGCGGCGGGGCCCGGTGGCCAGAACGTCAACAAGGTCTCGACCGCGGTGGAGCTGCGGTTCGACGTCCGCAGGTCCCCTTCCCTCCCCAATGAGGTCGCCCTGCGCCTGATGAAGCTGGCTGGCCGGCGCCTGACCCAGGACGGCGTGCTGGTACTCAGCGTCATGACCCACCGCAGCCAGGAGCGGAACCGGGCCGAAGCCCTGCAGCGCCTGGTGGAGCTCATCCGCAAGGCGGCCGAGCCGCCGCCGCCACCCCGCAAGCGCACCCGCCCGACCCTGGCCTCGAAGGTCCGCAGGGTGGAAGGCAAGGTGCGGCGGGGGGGCGTGAAGTCCCTTCGGGGAAAGGTGCGGGGCGAGGACTGAGCCCCGCCCCGCTTCCGGGTCAGTGGACCTGGGGTCGGCCGATGACCAGGCCTTCGGAGCCCGTCGTCACGGCGATTACGGATCCGTCCACCAGGTCGCCCTGTAGCAGCTTGCGCGCCACGGGATCGACCAGGTCCTTCTGTATCACCCGCTTGAGCGGCCGGGCTCCGTAGACCGGATCGTAGCCCTTGTCGGCCAGCCAGGTCATGGCGGCGTCATCGAGGGACAGGCTCATCCGGCGATCGGCAAGCAGCTTCTCAAGGCGGCTCAGCTGAATGCGGACGATGTTGTCCATCTCCGCCCGGCCAAGGCGCCGGAAGAGGATGATCTCGTCCACCCGGTTCAGGAACTCGGGCCGGAAGTGACCCCGGACCACGCCCATGACATCGCCCCGCACCGCCTCGACATCCTCGCCCGCCTTCTGGGTGGCAAGGAACTCGGAGCCGAGGTTGGAAGTCATGATCAGAAGGGTGTTTCGGAAGTCGACCGTCCGGCCCTGGCCATCGGTCAGGCGACCGTCGTCCAGCACCTGGAGGAGTACGTTGAAGACGTCCGGATGGGCCTTCTCGACCTCATCGAACAGCACGACCTGATAGGGCCGGCGACGCACCGCCTCGGTCAGGGCCCCGCCCTCGTCGTAGCCGACATAGCCGGGAGGTGCCCCGATCATGCGGCTGACCGAGTGCTTCTCCATGTACTCGCTCATGTCGAGGCGGGTGATGGCAGACTCGTCGTCGAACAGGAACTCGGCCAGGGCCTTGGTCAGTTCGGTCTTTCCCACGCCCGTCGGGCCCAGGAAGAGGAAGGAGCCGATCGGTCTTGCAGGGTCTTGCAGCCCGGCCCGGGCCCGGCGGACGGCGTCGGAGACGGCCTGGAGGGCCTCCTCCTGCCCGACCACACGGCCGCGTAGGGAGTCCTCCATCCGTAGCAGCTTCTCGCGCTCGCCCTCGAGCATCCTGTCCACAGGAACGCCGGTCCAGCGCGAGACGACGGCGGCGATCTGGGCCGCATCCACCACCTCCGGGCTGACCGGGTCTCCAGCGGCCATCTGCTCGGCTTCGGCGAGCTGCTTCTCCAGGGGCGGGATCTCGCCATAGGCGATCTCCGAGGCCCTCTGGAGGTCACCCCGCCGCTGGGCGGCAACGAGTTCGGCCCGTAGCCGGTCCAGGGCCTCACGGATCTGGGCTGCGGAGGAGACCTTATCCTTCTCTGCGCGCCAGCGGGCGGTCATGTCCTCGGACTGGCGCTCGAGGTCGTCGAGCTCATCCTCTAGCTTCTCCAACCGCTGGCGGGAGGCGTCATCGCTCTCCCGGGTCAGGGCCTCGCGCTCGATCTTCAGCTGGACCACCCGGCGGTCGATCTCGTCCAGCGCCTCGGGCTTGGAGTCCACAGCCATTCTCACCCGGCTGCCGGCCTCGTCGACCAGGTCGATGGCCTTGTCGGGCAGGAAGCGGTCGGTGATGTAGCGGTTGGAAAGCGTCGCCGCCGCCACGATGGCGCTGTCGGTGATCCGTACCCCGTGGTGGACCTCGTACTTCTCCTTCAGGCCGCGCAGTATGGAGACCGTGTCCTCCACCGTAGGCTCGGAGACGAAAACGGGCTGGAACCGGCGCGCCAGGGCGGCGTCCTTCTCCACGTGCTTGCGGTACTCGTCGAGGGTCGTGGCGCCGACGCAGTGCAACTCGCCCCGGGCCAGGGCCGGCTTGAGCAGGTTGGCGGCGTCCATGGCGCCCTCGGTCTTCCCGGCGCCGACCAGGGTGTGCATCTCGTCGATGAACAGGATGACCGAGCCTTCGGCGGCAGTCACCTCGTTCAGCACCGCCTTGAGGCGCTCCTCGAACTCGCCGCGGTACTTCGCGCCGGCGATCAGGGCACCCATGTCGAGGGCCAGGAGCTTCTTGTCCCTGAGGCTCTCGGGAACGTCGCCGTTGACGATCCGCTGGGCGAGGCCCTCGACGATGGCGGTCTTGCCGACCCCGGGCTCGCCGATCAGGACGGGGTTGTTCTTGGTCCGGCGCGACAGGACCTGGATGGTCCGGCGGATCTCCTCGTCGCGTCCGATGACCGGGTCGACCTTGCCGTCACGGGCGGCCTGGGTCAGGTCGCGGGCATAACGGTTCAGGGCGTCGTAGCCTTCCTCGGCCGAGGCGCTGTCGGCAGTCTTGCCCTTGCGCACGGCCTTTGCGGCCTCCTCGAGGGCGGCCTCGGCGGCACCGGCCTCGCGCAGGACTCGGGCGGCCTCACCGCCCTCCTTCGCGATGGCGATCAGCAGGCGTTCCGTGGTCACGAAGGCATCGCCTGCGGCCTTGGCACCGGCCTCGGCCGCAGCGAAGACGCTGGCCGACTCCGGGGCCAGGTAGATCTGTCCCGACCCGCCCTCGACACGCGGTCGGCGCGACAGGAGGGCGTCCACCGCCTGGTCAACGGCGTCTGGCCGCCCGCCGGCGCTCTGGATCAGGGCGCGGGAGAGTCCGTCCTTCTCCTCAAGGAGGACCTTGAGCAGGTGCTCGGGCGAGAATTGCTGGTGACGACGGGCCAGGGCGAGGCTCTGGGCCGACTGGACCGCCTGCTTGGCGCGGTCGGAATACTGGTCGATGTTCATGTTTCCCCTCGTAAGGCGGATGCCGGACGGTCGCCTTGATCAAGCGCAACCGCCTTAGCGGGGATGTAGTGTGGCGCTTCCGCCACACAAGGGGCCCTGGGGCCGCGATCAGTTCCGGGCGTAGAGCTTGACCACCTCGTAGAGGAAGTCCCGTCCCTCATAGAGGGCCTGGACGCTGATCCGCTCGTTGAGACCGTGGGCCCCGCTGTCGCCGGGCGGGCTGAACATACCCGAGAGGCCATAGGTCGGAACGCCGGCCGCCAGCAGGAACCGGCCGTCCGTGGCCCCGGTCGCCATGGCCGGGACGATGGGGACACCAGGCCACATGGCCGACGCCACCGTGGTCGCCGGCCCCATGATGCGGGCGTTCAGGGGCGGCGGGGGCGAGACCGGGCTGGGCTTGCCGACGGTCTCCACGGCGATCCCCGGATCGTTGATCGCCAGGGTCAGGGCCTTGCGAACATCCTCGACCTTCTCGCCGGGCAGGATGCGGCAGTTGACGTTGGCCTCCGCCCTCTGGGGAAGGGCGTTCGGCGCATGACCGGCCTGTACCTGGGTAGGAACACAGGTGGTGCGCATCATGGAGTTACGGCCCGGCGATCGCGCCAGCAGGGCGGCAGCGTCCCCGTCAGAGGGGTTGGCGGCCATGGCCTTCATCGCCGCCCCGGTCTCGCCGCCCTCGATATCCGCCATCCGGGCGTAGTGGTTGCGGGTGGCTTCGTTCAGGGCGATCGGGAAGTCGTAGGCGCCGATGCGGGTCAGGCCCGCCGACAGGCGCACGATGGCGTTGTCCTTGACCGGACGGGAGGAGTGTCCACCGGGATTGGTGATCCGCAGGGTAAAGTCCTGGTAGACCTTCTCACCGGCCTGGATGCCCAGGAAGACCTTCCGGCCATTGGCGTCGATCTGTCCGCCGGCACCCTCATTCAGGGCGAACTCGGCATCCAGCAGTTCGGGACGGTTGGCGATCAGCCATTCCACGCCGTTGAAATTGTCGGGGGTCTCCTCGCCGCAGGTCAGGGCCAGGCGGAGGCTGCGCTTCGGCTTCAGGCCCTCGCGCTTGTAGCGGATCATGTTGTCCGCGAAGGCGGCGGCCATCGCCTTGTCGTCGCTGGCGCCGCGGGCATAGAAGAAGCCGTTCTCCTCCACCAGGGTGAAGGGATCGCGCTCCCAGTCCGCCCGATTGGCCTCGACCACGTCGATGTGGGCCAGCAGCAGGATGGGCTTCAGCTTGGGGTTCGTCCCCGCAAGGGTGGCGATCAGGGCGCCCTGTTTGGGCTGACCGGGCGGGACCACGACCTCCATCTCCCTGTCCGTGTAGCCCGCGGCCTTCAGGCGCACGGCGAGCTTCTCGGACGCCAGGGTGCAGCTGCCGCTCGACAGGGTGGTGTTGGTCTCGATGAGTTCCTTGTAGAGCTCCCGGAAGGCGGCCTGGTCCGGCCTGGGGCCCGTCGGAGCGGGCGGCGCGGCGAGGGCGGGCGCGGCGGCCATCAGGGCGACGCCGGCGATCAGCAGGGAACGGAACATGGAGCCTCCTTGGAAGGCGGCCATCCTAGACCCCCGCGCCCCCCGGCGCCTATGGCGTGAAGGGGCTTTTCAACCCCGGGAAGGAGAGGCATAAAGTTTTTACTTTCTTTCAGTTGGGAGGCTGAAAATGAAAATACTCGCCCTGGTGTCCGCCATGTCCCTCGCCCTGGCCCCGGTGGCGGAGGCCTGTTCCCGGGCAACCTGGCTGGGGGACGACGGCTCGGTGATCACCGGCCGGTCCATGGACTGGCCCTATGACTTCAACACCCATTTCTACGTCATTCCGCGGGGGTTCCAGAACGAGGGGATCAAGGGCGGACTGACCTGGGCCAGCAAGTACGGGACCGTGGTGGCGGCTGGCTCCATGACCCCCGGCGGTCCGATCGACGGGGCCTTCGACGGCGTCAACGAGAAGGGACTTGGGGCCAACCTGCTCTATCTCGCCGAAGCCGACTTCGGCCCCGCGCCCGGCTCGGCCAAGCCGCGGATCTCCATGGGCGCCTGGGTGCAGTACGTCCTTTCGAACTACGCGACGGTCTCGGAGGTGGTAGAGGCCCTGAAGTCGGACCCGATCTACATCGTCCCGTCGAACTTCGGCCCGGGCGGCGCGGGACATCCCACCGTCCACCTGTCGATCAGCGACGCGACCGGGGACTCCGCAGTGATCGAGTACATCAAGGGCAAGCCGGTCATCCACCACAACCGGGCCTATCAGGTCATGACCAACAGCCCGACCTTCGATCGCCAGCTGACCCTGAACGACTACTGGAGCCGGATGGACGGCTCAAAGGTCCTGCCCGGCTCGCACCAGTCCGAGGACCGCTTCGTGCGGGCCAGCTACTACCTTAAGCGCCTGGGCACGAGCGAGATTGACACCCGAAAGCAGGTGGCCGGGGTCTTCTCGGTGATGCGCAATGTTTCGGTGCCCTGGGGCGCCCCGGACCCCGACCATCCGAACATCGCCCCCACCTACTGGCGGACAGTCATCGACCACACCCGCGGGGTCTACTACTTCGAGTCCGCGCTCAGCCCCTACGTGGTGGCCCTGGACCTCAAGTCCCTCGACTTCTCGCCCAGGGCAGGGGTGCGAAGCGTGGCCCTCGAGGGCAAGGACAGCTATTCCCTGGTCGGCCTGATCAACAAGTCCCTGAAGCCAACGGTGCCCATCGCCTACCTGGCGCCCTGAGGCTGGATCAGTTGAGGTCCTGTCGGTCCGGCGGGACCTGCGGAAGGGGGGCGACGGGCACGCCGTCCTCCAGAAGCTCGCGGGCCTCCCGGAGCGTCGCCTCGCCATAGATACCCCGCTCCTCGGACCGTCCCTCGTGGATGGCCCGGGCCTCGCGGGCGAAGGCGTCGCCGACATTGTCGAAATTGTCCTCGACGTGCCGGCGGACCTGGCTGGCCATCTCCAGCATCATCTCTCGGGAAGGGCCGGTAGCCGTCTCTGCCTTGCCCTTCGAGGTCACGACGGCAGGGGCCATGATCTGCTTGCGCACCTCGGGCGAGCCACAGGCCGGGCAGGAGACGAGCCCCCGGGCCGACTGGACATCAAAGTCGTCGGAGCCGCCGAACCAGCCCTCGAAATCATGGCCGGCACCGCAGGCCAGGGCGTAGCGGATCATGCCAGGGACTCCGGACCTGCGAAGGCGCGGGCGTTGGCCAAGGCCGGGATGGACCGGCGCGCGCGGGCGGAGGCCGGAAGATCAAGCTCCACCACCAGGACGCCAGGCTCGTCATGGTCGAGGAGGCCCAGGACCTCGCCCCAGGGGCCGACGGCCAGGCTTCGGCCCCAGGTGCCGCGACCGTCCTCGTGGAAGCCGCCTTGGGCGGGGGCCAGGACAAAGCTCCCGGTCTCGATGGCCCGGGCGCGCAGCAGGATTTCCCAGTGCGCCTGCCCCGTCGGACGGGTGAAGGCGGCGGGCACGGTCAGGACTTCGGCGCCCGCCTGGGCCAGGGCCCGATAGAGGGCCGGGAAGCGCATGTCGTAGCATATGGTCAGGCCCAGCCGGGCCTCGCCGGCGCGGGCGGTCACGGCCCGGTCGCCGGGGGCGTAGGCGGCGCTCTCCCGGGCGGTCTCACCCGTGGGCAGGTCGACGTCGAACATGTGCAGCTTGTCATAGGCGGCGACGATCTC
>CAIZKE010000025.1 GCA_903933475.1 uncultured Alphaproteobacteria bacterium
GGTCGAGGTCCGGGCCGGTGACGGTGGCGAGATCGATGCGGCCAAGCTCGGGCCGCTCGTGCTGGCGGGAAGTGCGGCGGTAGGCCGGATCGTAGTGGGTCTCGACGAGGTCCAGGGCCACGGGCTCCAGGTCGCCGGCCTCCAGCAGGGCCCGCCATTCGGCCAGTCGCCGGGCACCAGGCTTGCTGGGCAGGCGGGATAGGAGGGCCATCAGGGCCTCCACGTCCCCGGCGGTCTCGGCGTAGACCCCGGCGAGGTAGGCGGCGCGGGCCTCGGGCGGGGCCTCCAGCCGGATCGAGGGCGCTTCCGACATGGCGGTCCAGATGGCGGGGGGCACCATGCGCTCGCCCACCTTGCTGGACTCCGCCTCGATCACCACGGGCCGGGTGGGATCGAGGGTCTCCAGAGCGCCGAGGAGGCGGCTCTCGAACATCTTCTGGGCCGGTTGGGGACGGCCGGGCAGGGCGCCCAGCAGGGAGCCCCGGTGCTCGGCCAGACCCTCCAGGTCCAGGACCTGGACCCCCAGGCCGGGCAGTCGCTTCAGCACCTCGGTCTTGCCCGATCCCGTGGGCCCGTCGAGCACGACGGCGCGGAAGCCGGGAGGCGAGTCGTAGAGCCGGGTCGTCACCTCCCGCCGATAGGTGCGGTAGCCGCCGGCCAGCACGCCGACCCGCCAGCCCACCTGGGACAGGATGTGGGCCATGGCCCCCGAGCGCATGCCGCCACGCCAGCAGTAAACGAGGGGCCGGAAGCCTCCGGGCTGGTCGGCCAGGGCGCCCAGGAGGTGGCCGCCGATGTTCCGGGCCACGTAGGCGCCGCCGACCTTGCGGGCCAGGAAGCGCGACTGCTGGACGTAGAGGGTCCCCACCTCGGCGCGCTCGGCATTGTCCAGGACCGGCAGGTTGACCGCGCCGGGCACGTGGTCCTCGGCGAACTCGCCGGGGCTGCGCACGTCTATGACCATGTCGAAGCGCGCCCGCGTCACGGCGTCGGCGGAGGCGACGGTCTCGGGCCCGCTCATCGGGCGGGCCTCTTCCGGCCGGAGGGGAAATGGCGGTCGCGGGTCATGGGGCGCTGGTATACACCCGCCCCGGGACAGTCTGAACAGGAGGCTCGGGGCATGGCGGAATCCGCGATAGGGACGCAGGGGCTGGTGCGGCTGACCAGCCTGGCCCATGGCGGTGGCTGCGGGTGCAAGATCGCCCCCGGCGTCCTGCAGCAGATCCTGGCCGGCGTCCCCCAGGCCGCGCCCTTCGCCGGCCTGATGGTCGGGACCGAGACCTCGGACGACGCGGCCGTCTGGCGCCTCAACGATACCCAGGCCCTGATCGCCACCACCGACTTCTTCATGCCCATGGTGGACGACCCCCGGGACTTCGGCCGGATCGCCGCCGCCAACGCCCTGTCCGACGTCTACGCCATGGGCGGCAAGCCCATCCTGGCCCTGGCGATTGTGGGCATGCCCATCAACGTCCTGCCGGTGGAGACCATCCGCGGCATACTGGCAGGGGGATCGGAGATCTGCGCCGAGGCGGGAATCCCCATCGCCGGCGGCCACTCCATCGACAGCCTTGAGCCCATCTACGGCCTGGTCGCCCTGGGCCTGGTCCATCCCGACCTTGTCATGACCAATCGCGCCGCCCGGGCGGGGGACGAACTGATCCTCGGCAAGGCCCTGGGTGTGGGCGTGCTCTCTGCAGCCTTCAAGCAGGGCCGGCTGGACGCCGAGGGCTATGCCGCCCTGGTGGGCTCGGCCACCCGGCTCAATACGCCGGGACCGGACCTTGCGGCTATGGATGGCGTCCACGCCATGACCGATGTCACCGGCTTTGGCCTCCTGGGGCACGGGCTGGAAATGGCCCAGGGGGCGGGCCTGACCCTTGAGATCGACCCCCTGGCACCCCGGCTCCTGCCCGGCGCGGAGGCCCTGGCCCGGGAGGGCGTACGGACCGGCGCCAGCGTGCGCAACTGGGACAGCTATGGCGCTGCCGTCCGGGGCGCCGACGACCTGGACCCCTGGCGGCGGGACCTGCTCAGCGATCCCCAGACCAGTGGCGGCCTGCTGGTCGCCGCCGCGCCGGAGGCGGCCGGAGCGGTCCTGGCGCATCTCAAGGCCGCAGGATTCGACGCTGTCCGGGTGGGCCGCTTCGCCGATGGGCCGGCGCAGATCCGGCTGGCGGCTGGCGCCTGAGGCCTCAGCCGAGGTCGAGGACTTCGGCTACCTTTGGATCGGCCAGGACCTCCGCCGGCGGACCGCACGCCAGGATTCGCCCGGCATCCATCACCGCGAGGCGATCGGCCAGGCCAGCGGCCTCTTCCAGGTCGTGGGTGACGAGCAGGATGGGCGGGCCCTTGTCCTGCCGCAGGGCGGACAGCTGGTCACGCACCCTTCGCCGGGAGCGGCGGTCCACCGCCGACAGGGGCTCGTCGAGGAGCAGGACCGAGGGCCTGCGCGCCAGGGCCCGGGCCATGGCCACCCTCTGTTGCTGACCGCCGGAGAGGTTGGCCGGCTTGCGGTCCTCCAGGCCGGCGAGGTCCAGGTCCGCCATCAGGCGGCGGGCCGCCTGCGTCGCCTCGTCCCGGGGCAGGTCGCCCATGGCCATCCGGATGTTCGCCAGGGCCGTCAGGTGCGGCAGCAGGGCGTAGGCCTGGAAGACCAGGCCTGTCCGGCGGCGAAAGGGAGGGACGAAGATCCCGGCGTTCGTGTCCAGCCAGACCTCGCCCGCGCAGGTGATGTGCCCTTCACCCGGACGGACCAGGCCGGCGACGATCCGCAGGAGGGTGGTCTTGCCCGCGCCGGAGGGCCCGGTCAGGGCCAGGATCTCGCCGGGTGCAAGCTGCAGGTCCGCGGCGACCCCGGCGGGCCCGCCGCGGGAAAAGGACAGGCTGAGGGCGGGTTCAGCGGTCATGTCGCGCCAGCCGGGAGCCCAGGGCCTGGACCGCGATGATGGCCGCCACCGAGACGGCGACGAGGGCCGCCGCCAGGACGCCCGCGCCGGAGTCGTCGAAGGCCTGGACCCGGTCGTAGATGGCCAGGGCCGCCGTTCGGGTCTCGCCGGGAATGGAGCCGCCGATCATCAGGACGACGCCGAACTCGCCCATGGTGTGGGCGAAGACCAGGACGAAGCCGGTCAGGACGCCGGGCCAGGCGAGGGGCGCCTCGACGGTCCAGAAGGTCCGCCAGGGACTGAGCCCGCTGACCCAGGCGGCCTCTCTCAGCTCGGGCCGGATGGCCTCGAAGGCCCGCAGGGCGGGCTGGACCGCAAAGGGCAGGTTGGCGACCAGGGAGGCGGCCACCAGGCCCTCGAAGCTGAAGGCGAGGCCCTTGCCGAAGAAAGCCGTCCAGAGGGCACCGAGGGG
This sequence comes from uncultured Alphaproteobacteria bacterium, assembly GCA_903933475.1. Classification (GTDB taxonomy): domain Bacteria; phylum Pseudomonadota; class Alphaproteobacteria; order Caulobacterales; family Caulobacteraceae; genus Phenylobacterium. Next base: position 3,361 of record CAIZKE010000025.1, read on the forward strand.
GGAGGCCTCGCCGAGGGCGGCCAGCAGGTAGAAGCCGAGGACGGTGGGCGGCAGGACCAGGGGCAGGGCGATGAGCCCCTCCAGGACGGCCCGGCCCCGCCGCACCTGATAGGCCAGGGTGCGGGCCACCAGCACCCCGACAGGCACCAGCAGGCAGGCGGTCCAGAGGCTGAGCTTGAAGGACAGGGCGAAGGCGACGGCGTCCATGGCTCAGGCGCTCCCGTCCGGAGCCAGACCGAAATCCCGAAAGACGCCCCGGGCCTGGGGGGTGGCGAGGAAATCGAAGACGGCCCGCGCCGGGCGCCCGGCACCGCGCAGGACCACCGCGGTCTGCACCAGGGGCGCGTGCAGGGCCGTGTCGATCCGGGCGTGGGCGCCGGCCCGGGTCAGCTCAGGCCCGAGGGCGAGGGACAGGGGCAGGAGGCCGGCATCGGCACCCCCGGTCAGGGCGAAGCGCGCGGCCTGGGCGGCGGAGTCTCCCAGGACGAGGTGGGGCTTGGCCAGCGGCCAGACCCCGAGGGCCGTCAGGGCCTCCCGGGCCGCCCGGCCATAGGGCGCATGGTCCGGATTGGCGATGGCCAGCCGCTGGAGGCGCCCGTCCCGCAGGGCCTGGACGAGTTCGGCCGCCCCACCGGCGGGACAGACCCGGGATCCGTTCCGGGCGAAGAGAACGAGCCGGCCCTGGCCGTAGACGCGTCCCGGTCCCACTGTTCGGCCCCCCGCGGCCAGGCGCTGGACCAGGCTCGCCTCGGCGCAGAGGAAGACCTCAAAGGGGGCACCCGCCTCGATCTGCCGGGTCAGGGCGCCGGAGGACCCGAAGGTCAGCCTGACGGGTCCGCCGCCGGCGCGCCGGAACCGCTCGGCGATGAGGGGAAGGGCACCGGTCAGGTCCGAGGCCGCAGCGATCAGGGGACCGTCCTGCGCCCAGGCCTGTCCGGGCGCCAGGGCGATCAGGCCGGCCAGGGTCCGCCGGGTGAGGGACACGCGAGAACTCCGAGGTCAGGGCGGCAACCGAAGGCAAGGGTAGTCGTCTTCACCGCCGGGCGAAAGCGCGCTCGGCCCGCTTTCCGCCCCGCCAGAAAGACGCACCCGCCCAGGACGCCACGACGTCACATCGTAGAGTCGTTTCCGGCAGGGGGCGCGCTCTGGATGCTCTCCAGGCTCTCCGACCGTTTGCTCGGGAACCGGCCCGGCGGAGGCCGGGGATCAGGGCTGGGACTTGCGGGGCAGGGCGGCAGCTTCCTCGGGGGTCAGGCGGGTGATCACCGAGACCGGACAGCGGGAGACGCCGATGGGCCCCCGAACCCGAACATCGACGTCGATCGGCGAACAGATGGAGCTGGAACCGCGGGAATCCAGTCCGATACGGGTCTCCCAGTCCAGATCAGGGCAGCGGCCCTTGAGGTCCAGGCGATAGACGTCCTTGCTGCGCACCCGGAGGTACAGGGTCTTGTCGTCGGGGGCCGCGAAGCCCCGCACGTCGCGGTTGAAGAAGCAGGCGCGCTCCGGCTTGGCGACCTCGGGGCCCGGCTCGGTCCCGGCCGGAACCGGCGGGTCCTGGGCGACGGCGGTGCCGGCGAGGGTGAAGGCGGCGATCGCCGCGAGGCTCAGTCTCGAGATCATGGCAAAAGCTCCCTGGGTTTACGGGACCCAGGATAGCAGTCGGGTTGAGGCAGGATAATGGCCTGCGAAGACCCCTCCCTCTTACCCTGCGCTATAGCGTCCCGGGGCCACCAGCCCGGCGAGGTCTTCCGGTAGGGGCGATGGCGCGCCCGCGGCCAGGGCCGCCAGGTGCTCGCCCAGCAGGGGCGCCCAGGTCAGGCCCCGGGAACCAAGCCCGCCCAGGACGAAGAGCCCCGAGGCACCGGGAAGAGGCCCGGCCAGGGGCAGGTGGTCGCGGGTGGTCGCCCGCACCCGGGCCCTGCCCTCAAGGGCGCGCCCGGAGAGGTCCGCCGCCAGGGCCGGCCGCGCCCGGGCGAGCGCCTCGAGGTTGGCCTGGTGGTCGGCCTCGGTCACCTCGGTGGAGGTCTCACCCCGCCGGAAGGTTGCCCCGAACAGGAAGCCATTGGAGAGGGGCGCGAGATAGCCGCCCCAGCCCGCGGCGCGCGGCGCCTCCCGGTTCGGGGTAGAGATCCAGCTCGCCTGTCCGCGGACGGGCAGGATGGGTGCCTCCGGCCAGAGGCGGTCCAGGCCAGCTCCCGACGCCAGGATGACGTTGCGGAAGACGGAGGTCTCGCCCGCCGCCGTCGTCAGCCGCCAGCCGCCCTCGGCCCGCTCGAGGGCCTGCACCTGACCGGCGAGAGGCGCTTCGCACCAGGCCTCAAGGACCTGCCGGGGGTCGAGGCTCAGGGCGTCCGGCTGGTCCAGTCCGGCCCGGTCGGTCGACTCGCCCAGGCGCGCCGATGCCCCTGCCGGGTCGAGAAGCCGAAGGGTTCCCTCCGGAAAGAGGTCGGAGCCGGCGATCCGGGCGAACCTCGACGGGTCCCTGTCGGTGGCTGCGAGTTGGAGGACCCCGCGTGCGAGCACCGCGCCGGGGACTTCCGGAAAGACGTCCAGGGCCCGCAAATAGGCCTGGGCGGCCAGCCTCGCGATGGGGCCGAGGCCGGCGTCCAGGCGCGGCGTCACCAGGCCTGCAGGGTTTCCGGAAGCCCCGGCTCCCGGTGTCTCGGCCTCGAAGTGGACCGGCTCGACGCCCAGACGGCGCAGGGCCCGCACCACCGACGCCCCGGCGATCCCGGCACCGATCACGGCCACCCTGCCGGGATCCGCGGGGTCCAGACCTTGCCCGGGGAAGATGGCCTCCAGGCGCTCGCGCTTTCGCCCGTGGCCGGGTGCCCGACGCACCTCGAAGCCGGCCGCGGACAGGCCCCGGCGAACCTGGCCGGCAACGGTGAAGGTCGCCGCCCGGGCGCCCGGCGCCGAACGCGCGGCGACGCCCTGCAGCACCTCATCACGCCACATGTCGGGATTGAGGGCCGGGGCGAAGCCGTCGAGGAACCAGGCATCCGCCCGGCCGCTCCAGGCCGACAGGGCCTCGCCGGCTTCCATCAGGGCAAGGTCCAGGCAGGCCCGAAACTCGGGAAACTCGATCCGGTGGAAACCGCGCCGCCGGGCCGGCCAGCGGGACAGGAGGGCCTCGGTGATTTCCGACAGCTCCGGCCAGGCGGCGAGGGCCCGGGCGGCCTCCTCCCGGGTCATGAGGTGGGCCTCGACGCTGAAGAGGTGCAGGCGCCCCTTGGCAGGGCCCTCCCGTCGCCACAGTTCCAGGAGGGCCAGCATGTTGAGCCCCGTTCCGAAGCCCAGCTCCCCGACGGTGAAGGACTGGCGTCCGGCCCAGGCCCGGGGCAGGCCGCAGCCCTCCAGGAAGACCGCCCGGGATTCAGAAAGGCCGTCGTCGGCGCCGAAGTAGGCGTCTCCGTAGAGGGTGGAGCGGGGACGTCCGTCCTCGGTCCACGCGATGGGCGGCGGGTCCGCAGTCATGCCGCGAACTAGTCCCGGCGACGGAGGGTCCGCAAGAGTGATCCTTCCGGGTGCGCGTCGGCCAGCGAGGCGCTAGAACAGGCAAAGGGGAGACTGACCGTCCATGACCAGCACTGTTCCGGGTTTCGAATTCCGCCGCCTGCGCTTCGATCTTCCGTCCGTCGGCGGCCATGGGACCGCCATAGAGATGGGCCCGCAGGACCGCCCGGTCGACATCGTCTTCTCCCACGCCAACGGCTTCAACGCCCTGACCTACCGGTCGATCCTGGGGCCCCTGTCCGACCGGCTGAGGATCCTCGCCATCGATCAGCGCGGCCATGGCCTGTCGGGCCTGCCGCCCCGGCTCGAGGACCCCAACCGCAACTGGTACGACCTGGTTCCCGACCTCAAGGCCGTGCTCGAGGCGCTCGACATCCGCAATGCGGTCCTGGGCGGACATTCCATGGGCGGCACAATCAGCCTGATGGCCGCCGCCGAGGCTCCTGGGCGCGTGCGCGGGATCGCCCTCTTCGACCCGGTGATCATGGCGCCCGGCTTTGCCGCCCAGAACGGGAACCGGCCCCTGACCGGTGACAACCCGCTCCTCCAGGGTGCCCTCCGCCGCCGGCCGGTCTTCCCGAGCCGCGAGGCCGTGATCACGTCCTATAGCGGCAAGGGCGCCTTCCGCGCCTGGACCCCCGAAATGCTGGCCGACTATATCGAGGACGGCTTCCACGACACGCCATCCGGCGAAGTCGAGCTGAACTGCCCGCCCGCCTGGGAAGCCTCGAACTTTGCCAGCCACGGCCACGATCCCTGGCCATCCTTCCAGGGCGCGGGCGTCCCGATCCGGATCCTCAAGGCCGAGACCGGCTCGACCTGCCGTTCCGATGGCCACGAGGCCGGGCTGACTGCGGACGGGCGGATCCGGCTGGAGGTTATTCCCGGGACCACCCACTTCCTGCCGATGGAACGGCCGGACCTCGTGCGCCAGACGCTGACTGACCTGGTCGCGGGGTGAGGTTCCGGCAGGGGCTGCTGCGACTCAGCTGACCCCCACCGGCCCGCGGCGCGGTCCACCACCCCCGGGGGGGAGGA
>CAIZKE010000026.1 GCA_903933475.1 uncultured Alphaproteobacteria bacterium
ACCAAGACCCCCGGGGCCCTCGGTGTCTTCGGTTGGTCCTTCCTTGAGGAGAACATGGACCAGGTGAAGGGCGCTTCGGTCAACGGCGTGAAGCCCTCCGTCGCCTCGATCTCGGACGGGTCCTACCCCCTGTCGCGGTCCCTCTACATCTATGTGAAGAAGGCCCACGTCGGCGTGACCAAGGGCCTGCGCGAGTACATGACCGAATTCGTTTCCGACGCCGCCACCGGCCGCGCCGGCTACCTCAAGGACCGCGGCCTGATCCCGCTGCCCGCCGCCCAGCACGACGCCAACAAGGCGACGACGGGCGCACTGACCCCCATGGCCCGGCCCGCAGCCTGACCCGCCGCTCCCAGCCATAGGCACCTGCGCCGCAGATCTCCGGGTCTGCGGCGCCTTTCGTTCAGGGTCAGGGGCAGAGGCAGGGACTAGACGTCTTCGCGACTTTTCCTGAGGCGGGTCATTCTCCGCAGGCGCCGCCAGAAGCGGTTCTTCTCAGGCTCCGGCCAGGGCTGGAGATTGCGGACGAAGTCCTCGGCGCAGGCCCGCCAGGAAAATCCCTCCGCGAACCGGCGCACGGCGGTCCGGTCCAGCTTTGCCGCCTCCAGGCAGGCTTCCCTCAGGCCCTCCGTGGCCGTCAGGGCCAGGACGCCGGCGCCGGATCCGGGGATGATGTCGATCGGTCCGGGGGCCGGATAGGCCGCCACGGGGGTTCCCGTGGCCATGGCCTCCAGGATCACCAGGCCGAAGGTGTCGGTCAGGGAGGGAAAGACGAAGACGTCGGCACCCGCAAAATGGGCGGCCAGGTCGTCATCGAACCGGGCGCCCCTGAAAATCGCTCCCGGGTAGCGGGCCTCCAGCTCCTCGCGCTGCGGACCGTCCCCCACCACCACCTTGGTGCCTGGCAGGTCCAGGGCCAGGAAGGCCTCGATATTCTTCTCAACCGCCACCCGTCCGACAGACAGGAAGATCGGACGGGGCAGGCCCGCATAAACGTCCGGGTCACCCTCCCCCAGGGGGTGGAACTGTTCGGTGTCGACGCCCCGGGACCAGGCGGTGATGTTGCGAAAGCCATGCTGGGCCAGTTCGTCGCGCATGGTCGGCGTGGCCACCATCAGCCGTCCGGAAGGCTTGTGGAACCACCTCATGTAGGCGTAGCCCGCCGACAGGGGCAGGGGCAGGCGGGCCGACACGTATTCGGGGAACCGCGTGTGATAGCTGGTGGTGAAGGGCAGCTTCCATTCCACGCAGATCCGCCGGGCAGCAAGCCCGATGGGTCCCTCCGTGGCGATGTGGATGGCCTGGGGCTCGAAAGCCTTGAAGTGCTCTCGCACGGGCTCATAGGCGCCGACGGCGACCTTGATCTCGGGATAGGTCGGAAGCGGGAAGCTCCGGAACTGGTCCGGCGAGATGACCTCCACCGTGTGTCCCAGCCCCCTCATCTCGTCGATCACCCGGGTCAGGGTCCGGACCACACCGTTCACCTGGGGCTCCCAGGCGTCTGTCGCGATCAGGATTCGGAGCTGCCGACGTCCGTCGATCTCGGTCCGGACGCCCTCCCGGACCCGGCGCATGGAGGGCCGGCTCGGCGGCAGGCCCTCGGCCTGGAGCCGCGCCCAGAATGCGCCCATCAGGGCGTCGCGGGTGGGGAAATAGCGATAGACGGTCCGCTCGCCGACGCCCGCCAGCCGGGCGATCTCGGAGAAGGCGGCCTCTTCAAGCCGACCCTCTTCGAGTAGCCGGCTCACGACGTCGAGAATCCGCGCCTCGGTCTGGGCCTTCTGCTGGCCTCT
>CAIZKE010000027.1 GCA_903933475.1 uncultured Alphaproteobacteria bacterium
CCCATATCGAGCAGGGTCGGGTCTTCCCGGGCGGTCAGGGTCTCCGGCAGGGCCGCCGACAGGACAGACTCCAGGCCGGGGGTCAGGTAGGCGGGTGGGGCATTGGATTCGACGGGCGCGGGCAGGGGCGCGCCCAGGGTCATGGGTCCGGTGGGCGTCTGCAGAGCCGGAGCTTCAGAAACGGGAGTCGCGGACCCCTTCGAAGCTTCGTTCAGGCTGCCCCGGCGTATCAGGTTCCAGGCAAAAATCGCCGAAAGGATGAGAAGGCCGGCGAGAAGCATGAGCCGGAGGCGCGGGTCAGCCATGCGCCGGACGCCGACAGGGGGTCGCAGGGCGTCGTTCCGGTCCGGATCGTCAGCCTTGAAGCGGGCGATCGCGGCGTCCCCGGGCAGGCCCAGGGCCTGAGCATAGGCCCGCAGGTACCCGATGGTGAAGGGGCGGCTAGGCAGGTCTCCCAGGCTAAGAGATTCGAGGGCCTCCACGTGGGCGGGCCGGATTCGGGTCAGGGCGGTGATGTCCGCTACGCTCAGCCCCCGGGCTTCCCGGAGGGTGCGCAGGGCCGCGCCAACATGCTCTCCGCCCTGCAGGTCGGGGGCAGGGATGGCCGTCCCGGCCAGCATCTCCACCTCTTCAGTCATGGCCGCGCCGACCCCCGCGAAAGCGGTCTGGCGATAGCATGCCGATGGAGGGAGGCCAATTGCCGCCAGATGGACTCAGATGGCCAGGTAGAGCTTGCGGGCCAGGGTCTCGACCTCGTTCCGGATCGACCCCGCGGTGCTACGGATCAGGCTCTGGACCCCCCGGCGGGCCGCTGCGCGGTCGCAGGAGAGGACCATCTGCTTGACCGGTCCGATACCCGCCGGGGGCATGGAAAGGGCCTCGAAGCCCAGGGCCACCAGGGCGAAGGCTTCAAGGGGACGTCCCGCCATCTCCCCGCAGACGGACACCGGAGTCCCGGTCTCGGCGCAGGCCTTCTGGATCATCTCCAGGGCGCGCAGGGCCGGCGGCGAGAGGAAGTCGTACCGTTCAGAGACCCGGGGATTCCCGCGGTCCGCAGCGAAAAGATACTGCATCAGGTCATTTGTTCCCACGCTGACGAAGTCCGTCATGGGCAGGAGGGCGTCCAGGTGCCAGATCACCGAAGGGGCCTCGATCATGGCGCCGACATCCAGCCGGGCGGGCTCCGGCCTTCCACGTCTGAGCGCCCAGGCCACTTCCAGGTCCACCAGGGCCCGGGCGGCGCGGAATTCGTCAACGCTGGCGACCAGGGGGAACATGATCTTCAGCGGACGTCCCTGGGAGGCTGCGATCAGCGCCCGAAGCTGGAGGCGCAGGAGGGCGGGGCGGTCCAGGCCCATGCGCACGGCGCGCCAGCCCAGGGCTGGATTGTCCTCCCGCTCGGCCTCCATGTAGGGCAGGACCTTGTCCCCCCCGAGGTCCAGGGTCCGGAAGGTCACGGGCAGGCCCCCGGCTGCGTCCATGACCCGGCTGTAGAGGGCCGTCTGGGCCGTCAGTCTTGGCATCTCCTCGGCGACCATGAACTGGAACTCGGTGCGGAAGAGCCCAATCCCCTCGGCGCCTGCGTCGCTCAGCATGTCCAGATCGACGTCCAGGCCGGCGTTCATCAGCAGCTGGATCTTGGCCCCGTCCTGGGTGATGGCGGGCCGGTCCCGCAGTCGGGCGAACTCGGCGCGCCTCTGCAACCGGACGTCGAGGCGGGCCTTGAGGGCCTTCACCACGTCTGGACGCGGCCGCAGGTAGGCCTCCGCCGTCTCGGCGTCGACGATGACGATGTCGCCTTCCGAGACCTTGTCCCGCAGGCCCGCAAGACGTCCGACACAGGGAATGTCCAGGGCCCGGGCGACGATGGAGGCGTGGCTGGCCGTGGATCCCTCCTCAAGGAGAAGGCCCTTCAGCCGGGTTCGGTCGTACTCCAGGAGGTCGGCGGGCCCGAGGTTCCGGGCGATGAGGATGGCGTTCTCGGGCAGGTCGCGAACCAGGGCGGCGTGACCCGAAAGGTGTCGCAACAGCCGGTCCGCCAGGTCTTCGAAGTCATGGAGCCGCTCGCGCAGGTAAGGGTCCCGGGCCTGCCCCAGCCGGGCGCGGTGCTCGGACCGGACCCGCTCCACTGCAGCCTCGGCGGTGAGACCATTACGCACGGCGTCCTCGAGGGAGCGCCGCCACCCCCGGTCGTGTGCAAACATCCGATAGGTCTCGAGCACCTCGTAGGAGGCCTCCACCAGGCCGTGCTGGCCCTCGAGCATACCGTCGATCTGGGCCTGGAGGGCCGTGACGGCCGCCTTCAGTCGATCCTCCTCGGCGCCGACGTCCTCGGCGAGCAGGTCCGACGGTGCCATCGGCGGCTCGTGCAGGACCGCGACTCCAAGGGCGAGGCCCTCTGCGAAGCGCGCACCCTTCAGCCGCTCGGGCTTCTTTGGCACCAGGTCGATATTCTTGAGGGTTCCCTCTGCAGCAATCTCCCCCCCGGCCACCATCTCGGCCAGGACCATGGCGATGATCTGCAGGTCCTCGACCTCATCCTCGGAGTAGACCCGCTCGGTCCGGTTCTGGACCACCAGCACGCCGATGGCCCGGCCGCCGCGCAACAGGGGCACGCCCATGAAGGCGTGGAAGGGGTCCTCTCCCGTCTCCGGCCTGTAGGAGAAGGCGGGGTGAGCGGGGGCGTCGGAAAGGTTGAGCGGCCGGCCAAGGCGCATGATGTCGCCCACCAGGCCTTCCCCTGGCTTCATCCGTGTCAGGTGAACGGCGTCCGGGGACAGGCCCTGCGTGGCAAACAGTTCCATATGGCCGTCGCCCTGGCGCATGTAGAGCGAGCAGACCTCCGCCACCATCGACTGGGCGATGATGCGAACCACCATGTCGAGGCGCGCCTGGACAGGTCCGCCCGAGGCGAGGGCCTCACGGATCTGCCGGAGCAGGCTCCGCTGGCCCCTGACGGCGAAACTGGAGGTCGGAGTTGGCAATGGCCCCTCGCGGCGGGAGGAAACCCTCTTCCCCGCCGGCCTTTTAGCAGGAAGGGGTGACAGAACGGAAAACAAATGCCCGTGCGGCAGGCGTCCAGGAAGTCCGGTGCCTGCCAGGAAGGCGCCGGTCAGCCCGGCGGGCAGGAAATGGGCGCCGCCTTGGCAATTTCTGCCGCTGCGGCCTTGACGTCGGACTGGTAGGCGGGGGTCGCCGACACCCGTGCGTAGACCGCCAGGCCCAGCATGCGCCCGGCCGCCACGTCGCTCGCCCAGTGGACGCGGCAGTCCACCCTGTGCTGGCCGACATCGGAGCCCCAGGTGCGAATGGCATCTGCGCGGGCCGGGGCGGCGTCGGAAAGGACGAGGGCAAGGAGCCAGCCCAGGCCGGCGTGCCCGCTGGGGTAGGAATAGCCAAGCTTGTCGCCTTGCCCGGCTGCCACCCCGGGATCGCATGCCGGCCCACCGTCCACCGTGAAGGGGCGCGGTCGCTTCCAGCTGGACTTCGCCTGGTTCATGGGCCCGACGAAGTCGGTCGCAACCGAAGAGAATAACTTCTGGACCGCCGGGGTCTTGTCTGCCGAGACCTGGACGCCGACGGCGCAGGACAGGGTCTGCATGAAGTCGGCGTTGGGGATGTTCGCCTCGCGGATCGCCGCCTTCCAGGCGGGTCCGTCCACGCCGGCGCGGGCGGCCGCGGCGGTCGCGCGGTCAAAGGCCTCCTGGCTCGACCCGGACGCCGGCGGCGGCGGCAGGAGCCGGACGGCGTCGATGGGGGGCTGGCCAATCAGGTAGCCGCCCATGATCAGGTGAAGCAGGGAAAGACCCAGCACGTGGGGCATGACTCGGACCTCCTAGGATGACGGGCGCAGGGTAATCGCATTGTCGGGGGGCCGTCACCTCGTCATAGTCGCGCGCTGACGGCGGCGCCTGACCGCCGGGATCCTCTCGGGGGAAACCCATGCGCTACCGGCTGGCCCTGATCGGCCTTGTTCTGATTGCTGCAGGATCACTCCTGGCCTCGCGGGTTCAGACCGCTGGCGGCGTTCAGGTCCGTGAAGCCCACTGGCGCACAGCCGAGGGTGCAGCAATGTCGGGCCTGCTCTACCGGCCCGCTGGCCTGGACGGGGGGCGGCGCGCGCCGGCGGTCCTCCTCAGCCACGGCTACATCAATACCCGGGAGATGCAGAGCCCCTTCGCCATCGAGCTCTCGCGGCGGGGTTTCGTCGTCCTGGCGATGGACATGACCGGGCACGGCGGCTCTGGCGGCAATGTGGGCGCCGCCGGCTTCGGGGGCCCTTCGGCCCTCACCTTCCTGCGCAGCCAGTCCTTCGTCGATCCGGAGCAGATCGGCCTGGCGGGCCACAGCATGGGCGGCGGCCCGATCCTCGCGGCAGCTCACGCTCAACCCGACGGCTACCGCGCCGTGGCGCTGGTGGGCTCCGCCCCGGGGCTCTTCGGGCCCCCGGCCGAGGTCCGCCCGGATTTCCCGCGCAACCTGAACGTGGTCTTCGGAGGGCTGGATGAGTTCGCCGGCCTCATGTGGCGCTCGCCCAAGGGAACCGACCTGCCCGACTCGGCCAAGCTGAAGCAGGTCTTTGGCGTCTCGTCGGCTGTGGAGCCCGGCCGGGTGTACGGCGATCCCGCCCTGGGGACCGCCCGCCGCCTTGACCTTCCCCGCGTCACCCATCCCTGGGAGCACTTCTCCTCCGGAGGCGTGGTGCCCGTCGTCGACTGGATGCAGGCGCGGCTGGAGGGCGAGGGCCATCCCCTGCCGCCCGGAAACCAGATCTGGTTCTGGAAGGAGGTCGGCACCCTCGTCGGTTTTGGCGGTTTCATCCTGGTCCTGCTGGGGGTCTTCGAGGCCATTCTGGCGCTGCCCTGGCTCGGCGACCTCAGGCGCAGTCCTGAACCCGCCGTCGCAGTCCGGGGCTCCGGGGGCTGGATCGCCCTTGCCCTCACCGCCGTCCTGCCCGCCCTGACCTACCTGCCATTCATGAAGCTGGGCGAGCACTGGCTTCCCTCCGCCCAGTTTCCGCAGTGGATCCAGAACCAGTTGCTCGCCTGGGCCCTGCTGAACACCCTCCTGTCCCTCCTGGCGGCACCGTTCCTCCGACGGGGCCACCCGGACTTCAGCCGGGACATTCCACGCGCGTCAGTGGCGGCCCTCGTGGCAGTCGGAGCCGGCGCCCTGGCCCTGCTGGCCGTGGACCGCTTCCTGCATGTGGATTTCCGGTTCTGGGTGCTCGGCTTCCGTCCCCTGGACGCGCCGCGATGGGGCGTCTTCCTCACCTACCTGCCGTTCTGGATCCTCCATTCGGTGATCCTGGTCCGCGGCCTGTGCGCCCTGCTGGCGGTCGATGGCGCCGGACGGCGCTCAACCTACCTGACGGCGGCGGGCGTCCTGGGCGGGGGCTTCCTGGTCCTGGCTGCGCTGCAGTACGGGACCCTGTTCTCGACGGGCCTGCTTCTGACCCCGACCGAGCCCCTCAATGTCATTGTCGCCCTGCAGTTCATTCCCCTGTTGGCGATCGTCGGCGTGATCTCGGTCTTCACCTGGCGCCGGACGAACAGCTACCTGCCGGGTGCCCTGATCTGCGCGCTTTTCCTCTGTTGGTATGTGACCAGCGGGACGGCCAATCACTGGTCTCCCGAATATGCCATGACCTTCCCGCCTGCGGCGAGGAGCCGGTAGGGCCTGTTCAGAGCTGGTCCAGGCCGTAGGCGGCGTGGAGGGCCCGAACCGCCAGTTCGGTGTAGGCGGCGTCAATCAGGACGGAGATCTTGATTTCCGAAGTCGAAATGACCTGGATGTTGACGCCCTTCTCAGCCAGGGCGCCGAACATGGTCTTGGCCACGCCCGCGTGGCTACGCATGCCAACGCCGATCACCGACACCTTGGCGACGTCCTCGTTGACCTGGACATCCTCGAAACCGACCTGATCCTTGAGGCGGCGGACCACGTCCACCGCTCGTCCCGCGTCCCGCTTGCCGACGGTGAACTCCATGTTGGCCGTATCGGCGATCCGGGCATGGCTCTGCACGATCATGTCGACATTGACGTTGGCGTCGGCCAGGGCCCCGAAGATGACCGAGGAGACGCCCGGATGATCGGGCAGGCCGAACAGGCTGATCTTGGCCTCGTCCCGGCTGTAGGCGACTCCGCTGACGATCCGCTTTTCCATGATCTCTTCCTCGTCGCACACGATGGTGCCCTGGCCCGGGGCATCGCCCGGCTCGACAAAACTCGACAGGACCCGCAGCGGCACCTTCTGGGCCATGGCCAGCTCCACCGACCGGGTCTGCAGGACCTTGGCGCCCAGGGAGGCCATCTCCAACATCTCCTCGTAGGAGATGCGCGCCAGCTTCCGGGCCCGGGACTCGATGCGGGGGTCGGTGGTGTAGACCCCATCGACGTCCGTGTAGATGTCGCATCGCACAGCCCGCACCGCAGCGGCGATCGCCACGGCGCTGGTGTCGGATCCGCCTCGGCCCAGGGTCGCGATCCGGCCTGAGGTCGTAACCCCCTGGAAGCCGGCAATGACCGCGATCACGCCTGCGTCCATTGAGGCCGTCAGCGCTTCCGGTGGAACGTCGTCGATGCGCGAGCGCCCGTGGGCGTCGTCGGCGATGATGGGGACCTGCCAGCCCATCCAGGAACGGGCAGGCAGTCCCATGTTGCGCAGGGTCATGGCCAGGAGGCCGGCGGTCACCTGTTCGCCTGACGCCACCACGACGTCATATTCGTCATCGGAGGCCGGCAGGCCATCAGCGGCGGGTCCCGCGGCGTCTGTCCAGGCCACGAGCTCGTTGGTCTTGCCGCTCATGGCAGAGACGACGACCGCGACCCTGTGGCCCGCTGCAGCTTCGGCGGCGACCAGCCTCGCGACGCGCCGGATGCGTTCCAGGTCGGCCACGGAGGTGCCGCCGAATTTCATGACCAGCCGCGACATGGCTCGCAATCTGCACTCCAGACCGGAAAGAAGGGCGTTCTAGCGGGGGGGCGGGGAGGGAGCAACTCCCCTGCGACCCCGGCTTTCCCCTGTTCAGGCCACGGGAGCCTCTGGTATGTGCCGCCCATGGCCGAGCCCCGCTCCAGCATCGATCCCGCCGAAGTCGAGAGGTTCTCGCGCATCGCTGCCGAATGGTGGGACCCCAAGGGCAAGTTCGCCCCCTTGCATCGTTTCAACCCGGTTCGCCTGTCCTTCATCCGGGAGACGGGCCTGGCCCACTTCGGCCGGGACGGTGCCGGTCGCCAGCCCTTCGAAGGGCTGAGGCTGCTCGACATCGGGTGCGGTGGGGGGCTGTTGTCAGAACCCATGTCGCGTCTTGGTTTTGAGGTGACGGGGGTCGACGCCTCCGAGCGCAACATCGGCACGGCCCGGACCCATGCCGAACAGACCGGCGTTCCCGTGACCTACCTCGCCTCGACCGCCGAGGCCCTTGAGGCTGGGGGGACGCCACTCTTCGACGTGATCCTCAACATGGAGGTCATCGAGCATGTCGCCGACCCGGGCGAGTTCCTGCGCACCTGCGGGCGCCTGCTGGCCCCCGGTGGCCTGATGATCGTGGCCACCCTGAACCGCACCCTCCGGGCCCTGGCCCTGGCCAAGATCGGGGCGGAGTATGTCCTGCGCTGGCTGCCGGCCGGCACCCACGACTGGCGCAAGTTCCTGACTCCGGAAGAGCTGAGGGGCTTCCTTTCCGCCGAACCTCTGGACATGCAGGGCCCTTTCGGGGTGAGCTTCGATCCCCTGTCGGGTGTCTGGCGGTTGTCGTCGGACCCCGGGGTCAACTACATGATGACGGTGACGCGCAGGGCCGAGTGACCCTGCGGCGCGCCGTCCCGTCGGGAGGGAATGGCGCATGCTTGGATTGATGATGGACAGGCCCCTGACCCTGCCCTCCATCCTGGAATACGCGGCGACCTGGCACCCTGGCCGCGAGATCGTCACCCGGACCGTCGAGGGGCCGATCCACCGGTATGGCTATGCCGACGCCCTTGTGCGGGTAAAGCGGATGGCGAACGCCCTCAGGCGACTGGGCGTCGGCCCTGGCGACCGTGTCGCCACCCTGGCCTGGTCGACCCACCGTCACTTCGAGCTCTATTACGCCGTCAGCGGCCTGGGTGCCGTCCTGCACACCATAAATCCCCGGCTGCATCCGGACCAGGTGGCCTGGGTCGCCAACCACGCCGGCGACAGCCTGTTGTTCTGGGATCTCACCTTCTCCGACCTGGTTGCCGAGATCGGCGGCAAGCTCGAGACGGTGAAGACCTTCGTCGCCCTCACGGACCGCGGGAACCTCCCCGCCACCGCTCCTGCCGGGACCCTGGTCTACGAGGACATCCTCGCCAGCGCCGACCCGGAGTTCGACTGGCCGGAACTCGACGAGCGGCAGGCCTCGGCCCTCTGCTACACCTCGGGGACCACGGGCAATCCGAAAGGCGTGCTCTACTCGCACCGCTCGACCGTGCTGCACGCCATGGCGGTGATCCAGCCGGACTGTTTCGGCCTCGGCGCTGCAGATGCCATCCTGCCTTGCGCCCAGATGTACCACGCCAACGCCTGGTGCACGCCCTATGCGGCGCCCCTGGTGGGGGCCAAGCTCATCCTGCCGGGCCGGCACCTCGACGGGCCCTCTGTCTGCGATCTTGCGGTGGCTGAGCAGGCGACCTTCCTCCTGGGCGTGCCGACCATCTGGGTTGGCGTGCTCGACCATCTCGAGGGAACGGGCCAGGCCCTCACCTCGGTCCGGACCGTGGCAGTGGGCGGTTCGGCGCCGACGGCGTCCCTGATCTCCCGGGTCCAGGACCGGCTGGGGGCGGATGTCCGGCAGATCTGGGGCATGACCGAGACCAGCCCCCTCGGCGTGATCAATACCCCCCTGGCCGTCCATGTCGGCGAGACCGCCGAGGCGGCCCTGGTCCGCAAGCAGCGCCAGGGTCGGGCCAACTGGGGCGTGGAACTCAGGATCGTCGGGGAGGACGGAGCGATCCTGGCCCACGACGGGCGACAGTCGGGTGCCCTTCAGGTACGCGGCCCCTGGGTGGCCTCGGCCTATTTCCGCAACGACGGTGCGGACGCCTTTGGCGACGACGGCTGGTTCGACACCGGCGACATCGCCGCCATCGACCCCGAGGGCTACCTGCGCCTGACCGACCGGGCAAAGGACGTGATCAAGTCCGGCGGAGAGTGGATCTCGACCCTGGACCTTGAGGACGCGGTCTCCTCGCATCCTGCCGTCGCCATGGCCGCCGCCGTCGGTGTCCCGCATCCGAAGTGGGACGAGCGTCCTCTCCTGCTCGTGGTGCTCCGCCCTGGCCAGGACGCCGACCCGGTGGCGCTGCGCGACCATGTCGCCGCCAGGGTGGCGAAGTGGTGGGTTCCCGACGAGGTGCGCATCGTCGACAGCCTGCCCATCGGACCGACCGGAAAGGTCCTCAAGCGCGAGTTGCGGGCGGGTTTGGCAGGGACCTGAAAAGAGGCTGGCGCCCGCCGCCCCAAGGGCGATAAGGTCTCGCCGATCCAGCCCAGCAGGCTGGCACATTTCCAGCGCCCACAGGGGCGAGACGAGGGGAGAAGCCGACATGAAGGCCGCCGTTCTGCGGGAAGTGGGCAAGCCGCTTCAGATCGAAGACGTTCAGATCAACAAGCCTGGCCCGCGCGAGGTCCTGATCCGCACCAAGGCCGCCGGCCTGTGCCATTCGGACCTGCACTTCATGGAAGGCTCCTATCCGCACCCGCTTCCGGCCGTCCTGGGCCACGAGAGCGCCGGCGTCGTCGAGGCGGTCGGCTCCGAGGTGCGCACGGTAAAGGTGGGCGACCACGTCATCACTTGCCTTTCGGCCTATTGCGGCCACTGCGAAAGCTGCCTGACGGGCCGCCTGTCCCTCTGCGTCAGCCCCGAGACCAAGCGCGACTCCGCTGACGAGCCCCGCCTGACCCAGAACGGCGCCTCCCTGCCGCAGTTCCTCAACCTGTCCTCCTTCGCCGAGTACATGCTGATCCACGAGCACGCCTGCGTCTCGATCCGCAAGGACATGCCCCTGGACCGCGCGGCCCTGATCGGCTGCTCGGTCATGACCGGCGTGGGCGCGGCCATCCACACCTCGGGCGTACGCCCCGGCGAGACGGTGGCGGTTATCGGCTGCGGCGGCGTCGGCCTGTCGGCGATCAACGGCGCGGCGATCGCCGGTGCCGGGCGGATCATCGCCATCGACATGTTCGGTTCCAAGGACAACCTGGCCCGGGAGTTCGGCGCCACCGACTTCATCGACGCTTCCAAGACAGACGCGGTCAAGGAAGTCCTGGAGATGACCCGCGGCGGCGTGCACCACGCCTTCGAGGCCATCGGCCTGTCCAAGACCGCCGAGCAGGCCTTCAACATGCTGCGCCGGGGTGGCACGGCCAACATCATCGGCATGATCCCGCTCGGCCAGAACATTACCCTCCCGGGGGCGGCCTTCCTGGGCGAGAAGCGCATCCAGGGCTCGCTGATGGGCTCTAATCGCTTCCCGGTCGACATGCCCCGCCTGGTGGACTTCTACATGTCCGGCAAGCTCAAGCTCGACGAAATGATCTCCCAGCGTATCCGGCTGGACCAGGTCAACGAGGGCTTCGACGACATGAAGAAGGGCGGCCTCGCCCGCTCGGTCATCGTTTTCGATTGATCCCTTCCAGATGCGGACAGGGG
>CAIZKE010000028.1 GCA_903933475.1 uncultured Alphaproteobacteria bacterium
CCGGAGGCCTCGACCCCGATCAGGCGCACGCCCTCGTCGTTGAGGAAGGGATGGAAGGTACCGATGGCGTTCGATCCCCCGCCCACGCAGGCGACCACGGCGTCGGGGAGCCGGCCCTCGGCCTCGAGGATCTGCGCCCTGGCTTCCCGGCCCATGACCGCCTGGAACTCGCGGACCATCTCCGGATAGGGATGCGGGCCCGCCGCCGAGCCGATCAGATAGTAAGTGTCATCAACATTGGTGACCCAGTCCCGAAGCGCCTCATTCATGGCGTCCTTCAGGGTCGAGGAGCCCGAGGTCACCGGCTCGACCCGGGCGCCCAGGAGGTTCATCCGGAAGACGTTGGGCTTTTGGCGCTCGACGTCCACGGCCCCCATGTAGACCACGCAGGGCAGGCCGAATCGGGCGCAGACCGTGGCCGTGGCCACTCCGTGCTGGCCGGCACCGGTCTCGGCGATGATCCGGGTCTTGCCCATGCGCATGGCCAGGAGGATCTGGCCCATGCAGTTGTTGATCTTGTGCGCGCCCGTGTGATTGAGCTCCTCGCGCTTGAGGTAGACCTTCGCGCCCCCGAACTTCTGGGTCAGGCGCTCGGCGAAGTACATGGGGCTCGGCCGGCCGACATAGTGCTTGAGATAGCCATCCAGCTCAGCGTGGAAGGCCGGATCGGCCATGGCGAGCCGGAAAGCGGCCTCCAGCTCATGCACCAGGGGCATGAGGGTTTCAGGCACGTAGCGGCCGCCATAATCGCCGAACCGGCCGGAGGCGTCGGGATAGGCGGAATAGTCGTTGGGCGTAGTGATCTGGTTCACTTGGGGCCTATTGTCTGGCTCGGCGGACAGCGTCGAGGAAGGCCGAGATCAATGTCGCGTCCTTTAATCCGGGACCGCGCTCCACGCCAGAGGAAACGTCCGCCATCGGGGCCCCCGAAGTCGCCAGGCCTTCGGCGACATTCCAGGGATCGAGACCCCCCGCGAGGAACCAGGGACGGGGGGTGCGAAAGTCCTTGGTGATCGACCAATCGAAGGCCCGGCCCAGCCCCCCGGTCATTCCGGCACCCTCCGGCGGGCGGGCGTCCAGCAGAAGGTGGTCGGCGACATCGGACCAGGGCCCGGCCGCCGCAAGGTCGGCGGCGGAACCCACCGGCAGGGCGCGAATCAGCCCCACTCCGGTGCGGCGGATGACCTCAGCACCCCGCGCCGGCGATTCCCGGCCATGCAACTGGATCAGGTCCGGGCGCAGGATCCGGGCAATCCGGTCCAGGACCTCGTCCCCGGCGTCCACCGTGATGGCGCAGATCCGCACGCCGGCCGCCCGGGCCGGCTCGGCGAGCCGGGCGGCCGCCTCGGGTTCGACGAACCGCGGGCTGGCCGGGAAGAAGTTGAAGCCGACGAAACCCGCGCCCGAGGCCACAGCGGCCTCGACGGTTTCCCGCGTGGACAGGCCGCAGATCTTGGCGGGAACGTGCATGGCCCGGATTAGGGCCATGCAGGCTCCAAGTTCAAGGCCTGAGGATCAGCGACCGGACTTGAGCAGGTCGCGGATTTCGCCAAGGAGGGTTTCCTCGGCCGTCGGCGCCGGCGGCGGCGCGGCGGCCACCTCGGCCCGGCGCAGGGCGTTGACCGCCTTGACCATGACGAAGATCACCCAGGCGACGATCAGGAACTGGATCAGGGTGTTCAGGAAGGCACCGTACTGGATCGCCACCAACTCACTGGCCGTGGTGGCAGGATCGTCTGCCTTCAGGACCCAGCTGAGGCGGGAGAAGTCCACGCCGCTTGTGAGGAGGCCGATGGGCGGCATGATCACCCCCTCGACGAGGGACGTGACGATCTTTCCGAAGGCACCGCCGATGATGACACCGACCGCGAGGTCGATGACGTTGCCGCGGGCGATGAATTCGCGAAACTCACTGAAAATGGACATGGGTTCCTCCCCTTGCTTGTCCTGGAGACGCCGGAGCGTCAGTCGTCGGCGTTGAGCCGGACCCTAAGTTCCTTGCCGCTCTTGAAGAAGGGGACATGCTTGGCGCGGACGGAGACGGCCACGCCTGTCCGGGGGTTCCGGCCGGAGCGGGCGCCTCGGGACCGGACCGAGAAGGCACCAAAGCCGCGAAGCTCGACCCGACCGCCATCCTCAAGGGCCTGGATCATCCGGTCGAGGATGACGGAAACGACCCGCTCGATGTCCTTCTGGGTAAGGTGCGGGTTTTCCTCGGCCAGCCTGGCGATGAGTTCGGACTTGATCATGCCCCTGGCCACCCCCGGAATCCGGCCGTTCGCGCGCGCCGTCAGGCGACCACTTCAGCGCATTTCCCTTTGGCGTCAAGCCCTTGGACGGGACCCGCAGACAAAAGACCCCGCAGACAAATGAAAACGGCGGACCGGTATTCCGGTCCGCCGCATCCAGGCCACCCTGACGCCGAAGCGTCCGGCTGCCGACTAGTCCTTTTGGGCCTTCTCGCGAAGGGCCGCGCCAAGGATGTCGCCCAGCGAGGCTCCCGAGTCCGAGGACCCGAACTTCTCGATGGCAGCCTTCTCCTCGACCATCTCCAGGGCCTTGATGGACATGGAGATCCGCCGGGCGGCCTTGTCCACGAGGGTGACCTGAGCGTCGACGCGGTCACCGACGGCGAAGCGCTCGGGGCGCTGGTCAGCGCGGTCCCGCGAAAGGTCCGACTTGCGGATGAAGGCCGACATAGGCGCTTCGTCATCGCCAAAGCGGACCTCGATGCCACCCGAGGTGACCTCGGTGACGGTGACCGTCACGTTCTGGCCCTTGCGGTAGACGTCGCCGGTCATCGGATCGCCCGAGAGCTGCTTGATGCCCAGGGAGATACGCTCCTTCTCGACGTCGACGTCCAGGACCCGCGCCTTGACCATCTCGCCCTTGTGGTAGCGCGTGATGGCCTCTTCACCGGGCACGCTCCAGTCGATGTCGGACAGGTGGACCATGCCATCGATGTCGTTGTCCAGGCCCAGGAAGAGGCCGAACTCGGTGGCGTTCTTGACTTCGCCCTCGACGGTGGAACCCACCGGATGGGTGGCCACGAAGGCATCCCAGGGATTGTCCATGGCCTGCTTGAGGCCCAGCGACACGCGACGCTTGGAGGGATCCACGTCCAGGACGACCACGTCGACTTCCTGAGAGGTCGAGACGATCTTGCCGGGGTGGACGTTCTTCTTGGTCCAGGACATTTCCGAGACGTGCACCAGGCCCTCGACACCGGCCTCCAGCTCCACGAAGGCGCCGTAGTCGGTGATGTTGGTGATGCGACCGGTGAAGCGGGCACCCACCGGGTACTTGGCCTCGACGCCGTCCCAGGGGTCGGACTGGAGCTGCTTCATGCCCAGGGAGATGCGCTGGGTGTCGGGATTGATCTTGACGATCTGGACCCGGACCGTGTCGCCCACGGCCAGCACCTGGCTGGGGTGGTTGACGCGCTTCCAGCTCATGTCGGTGACGTGCAGCAGGCCGTCGATCCCGCCCAGGTCCACGAAGGCGCCATAGTCGGTGATGTTCTTGACCACGCCTTCGCGGATCTCGCCTTCCTGCAGCTGGCCGACAAGTTCGGTGCGCTGTTCGGCGCGGGCTTCCTCGAGGATGGCCCGGCGGGAGACGACGATGTTGCCGCGCGGTCGGTCCATCTTGAGGATGGCGAAGGGCTGTTCCTTGCCCATCAGCGGACCGACATCGCGCACCGGGCGGATGTCGACCTGCGAGCCTGGCAAGAAGGCCGAGGCGCCTCCGAGGTCAACGGTGAAGCCGCCCTTCACGCGGCCAACGATGGCGCCCATGACAGGCTCATTGCGGGCGTGAACGCCCTCAAGCCGGGTCCAGGCCTCCTCGCGGCGGGCCTTCTCGCGGCTGATAACCGCCTCGCCCATGGCGTTCTCGACCCGCTCGAGGAAAACCTCGACCGTGTCGCCGATGGCCAGCTGGGGCTTGTCTTCCTCGCCGACGCTGAATTCCTTGACGGAGATGCGGCCCTCAGTCTTGAGGCCCACATCGATGATCGCGAAGTCCTTCTCGATGCCCACGACAATGCCCTTGACCACCTGGCCTTCCATGAAGTCGCGTCCACCCAGGGACTCGGTCAGGAGGGCCGCGAAGTCGTCGCGGGACGGGTTCAGGCCAGCATCATCAGCCATTTTGTACTTTCATCAGTCATTATGACCCGGAAGCTGTGCGCCCTTCAGGCGGACGGAGTCCCGGAGTCGGGTTGGAGTTGAAACCGAAGGCGCGAAGCTCGCGCCGGTGTATGCCCGCGGCTTGGGAGGGAAAGACGCGATGGGATTTGCCGTCCGGATCATTCCCGGCCGACGCGCGCCGCCTCGACAATGCGGCGGGCCGCATCGGTGGCGAGGTCTATAGTCATTTCGGAGGTATCCAGCAAGACGGCGTCGGCCGCCCGGGCCAGAGGCGCATCAGCCCGGCCGCCATCCCGGGCATCACGCCGGTGGATGTCGGCCAGGACCTCCTCGAAGGCAACCGCCTCGCCCTGGGCGGTGAGCTGGCGCCAGCGACGCTCTGCGCGGACCTCCGGTCGGGCAGTCACGAACAGCTTGGCCGGGGCCCAGGGGGCGATCACAGTGCCGATATCCCGGCCGTCGAGCACAGCGCCGCCTGGCCGGCGCGCAAACCCGACCTGGGCGGCGTTCAGGGCGTCCCGGACACCGGGGTGCACCGCCACCCGGCTGGCCAGTTCCCCTGCCGCACGGGCGCGGAAGGCCGGATCGTCCAGGGCCAGGAGATCGATCTGACCGGCGATGGCAGCCGCTGCCTGGGGATCATCGGGATCGACCCCGGCCCGGGAGGCGGCCACGCCGACGGCCCGGTAGAGGAGGCCGGTATCAAGGACCGGCAGGCCATAGGCCTGGCCCAGCCAGGCAGCGACTGTCCCCTTGCCTGAGGCGGCCGGGCCATCGACGGCGATCACCAGGCTGGCGGTCATGCCGGGGCGATGTCGGCGCCGAGCCCGCCCATCATGTCGACGAAACCCGGGAAGCTGGTGGCAATCATTCCGGGCTCGTCCACCCGGACGGCGGCGTCCGAGGCCAGACCCAGCACCAGGTGCGACATGGCGATGCGGTGGTCGCCCCGGGTCGTGACTGCGGCCCCGCCGACGGGGGAGCGGTTGGTGCCCGCTCCGGTGACGATCAGGCCCTCGGGCTCCTCCTCCACCGCCAGGCCACAGGCCGCCAGGCCCGCCGCCATCAGGGCGATGCGATCGCTCTCCTTCACGCGCATCTCGCCGATGCCCCGCATGCGGGTGACGCCTTCTGCAAAGGCCGCAGCGACCGCCAATATGGGATATTCGTCGATCATGGACGGCGCGCG
Source organism: uncultured Alphaproteobacteria bacterium (assembly GCA_903933475.1). Taxonomy (GTDB): domain Bacteria; phylum Pseudomonadota; class Alphaproteobacteria; order Caulobacterales; family Caulobacteraceae; genus Phenylobacterium. The sequence continues at coordinate 5,341 of CAIZKE010000028.1, forward strand.
ATCCGCCGGGACGTCGACCCCCCTGAGGGCAGAGTGCCGGGCGGTGATGTCGCCAACGGGCTCACCCCCCTCATCGCGCACCGCCGACACCGACAGGTCGGCGCCCATTTCCCGGAGGGTCGTCAAAAGTCCCGTGCGGAGAGGGTTGAGGAGGACGCCCTCGACTGTCACCTCGGACCCGGGCGTGATCAGCGCCGCCACGAGAGGGAAGGCGGCCGAGGACGGGTCGCCCGGAACCCGGATCCGGGTTCCCGTCAGGCCCTGCCCGCCGGGCAGGGTGATCCGCCGCCCCTCCGGAAGATCCTCGACGATCACCTCGGCCCCGAACCCCCGGAGCATCCGTTCGGTATGGTCCCGGGTCGGCTCCGGCTCGATGACCACTGCACCACCGGCGGCGTGGAGGCCCGCAAGGAGGACGGCGGACTTCACCTGGGCTGAAGGCTCGGGCAGGATGTATTCGATCCGCTTCAGGCTTCCGCCCCGCAGGGTCAGGGGCAGCCGGCCGCCTGACCGGTGCAGGAAGCGGGCACCCATCTCCGAGAGGGGTTTCATGACCCGGCTCATGGGACGGCCCCGGAGCGAGGCGTCACCCGTGAAGGTTGCGGAAAGATCAAAGCCCGCAGCGGCCCCGAGGATCAGGCGAACGCCTGTTCCGGCATTGCCGCAGTCGATCACGTCGTCGGGCTCAGAGAATCCGCCCCGGCCCAGGACCCGCCAGCAGCCGGCCCCAAGGGCCTCCACCTTGGCACCGAAGGCGCGCATGGCGGCGGCGGAACGCAGGACGTCCTCGCCCTCGAGGAGCCCCTCCACCTCCGTCAGGCCCTCCGCCAGGGCACCGAAGATCAGCGCCCGGTGGGAAATCGACTTATCGCCCGGAGCACGGACCCGTCCGCGCAGGGGTCCGCTCCGCCGGGCGCTGAGGGCGGCGGTCTGGCCAGGGGAGGACATGGCGTGGATTGGCTCCGGGGCGGGTGAAGCGGGACGGGTGCGCCTGAAGGGCTTTGCTTTTGACAGTGGCGCCGCCGCATGGCAAGGGACCCGGCTTCCATTCTCATCCTTACAAGAGGCCCGCCCCTTGGCCCTTCCCGAACTCGGCGCGAAGCAGATCTGCCCTAACTGCCAGGCCAAATTCTACGATCTGACCCGCCGTCCGGCGCACTGCCCCAAGTGCAGCCACGAATTCGACCCCGACGAAGCGGTCCGTTCCCGCCGTGTCCGCGCCCGGGCGGCACCGGCCGAGCGCGACATCGAGGACGACGCCGAGGACCAGGTCGCGGCCGCCGGACCCGAGGTCGAGGAGGAAGAGGAGGACGAGGTCGTCACTCCCGCACTCGACGAGGCCGTGGACGATCCCGTCCTTGTGGTCGACGACGAGGATGGCGAGGTCATCACCCCGCCCGAGGACGACCTGGTCGCCTTCCAGGAAGAAGACGAGCTCGAAGAGGAGGAGGACGGCGTGCCCTTCCTTGAAGACGAGGAGGACGAATTCGACGACGCCGAACTCGACGGTCTTCCCGGCGAGGGCGGCACGGACGACTGACGCAGGTCCTCCTTCCGGCGGCGGCGATTTTTCCCCTTAGCGGGCTTGATCGCCGCGATCCGCCGGACTAGGTTCCGCCCCTTCCCGGATGGGCCCCCAGGGGCCGTAAGGGACCCGAGACCTCGGGGCTATAGCTCAGTTGGTAGAGCGCTTGAATGGCATTCAAGAGGTCAGCGGTTCGACTCCGCTTAGCTCCACCATGAAGGCCCGTCGGACACCCCGGCGGGCCTTCGCCATTTCGGGGTCAGGCCGGATGGGGGTCACAACCCGAGCTCAGGCCGGAGGCTTCAGGTCGGCCAGGCCCAGTTTCGCCAGCCACATCAGGGCCCTGAGGCGCGGACGCCCACCACCGCCTGCGGCGGCCATCAGGTCGGAAACCGTTCGAGGGCCGGCCTGGGCCAGACGGTGCAGATCCCGGATCATCTCGGGCGGCAGACGGACGGGATCGAGCACGTAGGTGGTCATCCTCAGCCGGAGCAGGTCCTCCAGGGCGGCTTCCCGTCCGGGTGGGGCGCTGACGATCCAATCCGGGGCCAGGCGGCGGGTGGGGAAATGCCCGAAGAGCCGGGAGGGATCCGGCCTCAGGGGCCAGGGGATCTGGCCCCCGGTCGCGCTGGACCGAAGCCGGCCGAGTTCTCCGGCCAGGGCCTGATAGCGATGCAGGATCACCGGCCAGTCGAATTCTGCAAGGGCCCGGGCCCGGCCCGCTGCGCCCATCCGGGCGCGCTGGTCGGGGCTGTCGGCAAGCTCGCCGATCCGCCGGGACAGGACCTCCAGATCCGCCGCCGTGGCCATGCTGAACTGGCCGATATAGCGGTCATAGGTGTCCATCTGCAGGGCGTGGCGGAGGGCCAGATCCAGGGCGCCGCCCTCAGGAGCCCCGGTCACCGGTATCCGGAAGCCGTCGAGGCCGTCCCGCACCGTATCGCGGTAACCGTTCCAGTCCGAGACCAGCACCGGCAGGCCCGAGGCCATGGCCTCCACCGGGGTGATGCCGAAGGTCTCCTGGATGTTGTCGGAGATCGAAACGAAGACATCGGCCGCGCACCAGGCCCGCCGGTAGTCCCCGGCGTCTCCGCCCTTGGCGTAGAGAAAGCGCACGGAGGGCGCCAGGGCCGACTGGGCGTCGCGGTAGGACTCCGCGATCGCTTCATTGTGGAATTGCCCGGCCTCTATACAGACCAGCCGCCGCCCCGCCGCTGCCCGTTCCAGGGCCTGGTAGAGGGGGGCCGGGTTGGCCTTGGCGTGGAAGGACAGCCGTCCCGCGAAGAGGAAAGCGACGTCCCCGGGGGCGAGGCCAAGGTCCCGCCGGGCAGCCTCGATCTCCGACGCCGGTCGCCCCAGTGACGCCACATCGACCCCGAGGGGAATGACCGGAAGTTCGATCTCTGAGAAGCGGGTGGCGCCATAGTGCTCCGCCAGCCAGTCTCGGCGCTCGGCCATGAGGCTGCGCACCAGGGTGACGGCGGCCGTCGATGTGCAGATCAGGGCATCCCAGGGCTGGAAGGGCGCTCCCGCCAGGTCACCAATACTGTCCATGGCGCCCAGCGAGGACAGGGTGTGGGTCACCCCGAAAAGACTGTAGGCACCCGGCCCCTCCCGGTTGCGGTCGTGCGCCATGGCCAGCGGGATCGGACCCGGATGGTAGACGGAGCCTGGAAATCCGGGAGGCGGGGCTGTCGAGCCCTGTTCGCGCCAGACAAGACGGCCGGCAAATCCCTCCTGCTGCAGTTGGTCCATCATCGCCCGTGAAGCCCCACGGCCGAATCCGAAGACCTCGCCTTCCGGCCACCGCCGGGCGATGGCGCGGAACAGGGACTTGCCGACCGCCTGGCGGCCCATCAGCTTGGCGTCAGTGGAATAGCCGTCCCCCAAATAGTGGAGGGCGAAGGACATGGGGTCGCTCATGCCGAATTGGTGCGACGGCAGGCGCTTCGGCGCAAGTCCGACAGAAGTCGGACCGGCGGATATTGAAAGCCGGGGACCCACGCGCCACATGGGGGAGGTGGCGGGTCGGGCCAGAACCGGACGGGACGCCGCAGAGTCGCTTTGACTGAGGACTCCCATGACCAGGACCGTTCTGTTCGACAGCCCCTTCCTTCTCGGCTTCGAACACACCCGAAACCAGATCGAGAGGGCGGCGAAGGCCGCATCCGAAGGCTATCCGCCTTACAATGTCGAGGATCTTGGCGGCGGTGCCCTCAGGATCACCCTCGCCGTTGCCGGGTTCACGCCCGAAAGCCTGCAGATCTCCCTGGAGGACCGCCAGCTGACCATAGCCGGCCGCCGGGAGGATGCCGCCAAGGGCGACGCCTACCTGCACCGGGGAATCGCCGCCCGGAGCTTCATTCGGAGCTTCGTCCTGGCAGACGGCGTCGAGGTGGACCGCGCGCTGCTGGAGCACGGCCTTCTGCATGTGGACCTCAGCCGACCGGCACCCGAGCCGCAGATTCGCCGCATCCCCATCCAATCGGCAGGCTGAAACGAGCTGAAGGAGCCCACTCCATGACCCCCAATCCCAAGATTCACGCCCTCCCCGGCCTGACCCCGGAAGCCTTCGCAGCCCTGGGCGCGCCCGCCATGGTCTATGTCCGTCCGGTCCGGGCCGCCGAGATCCTCGCCAGTACCGCTTCAGGCCAGATCGAGGGCATCGAGCTCGATCCGGACCAGGTGCTCTATGCGGTACACGGGGCGGACGGCAAAAGGCTGGCCATCCTCGGCGACAGGGACTCCGCCGTTGCGGCTGCGGTCGCACACGAACTGGCACCGGTCTCTGTTCACTGACGCCGACTGACGCCTACTGACGCCTGGGCATCAGGCGGCGGTCGCCTCTCCCTGAGCCAGGAGAAATCGGATCGCGTCGGCATCGGCCGCCTGCCTGAGCTGGCCGCGCAGGTCTTCCTGGCGCACCAGTCGGGAAATCCGGGCAAGGGCGCGCAAGTGCTCGACCCCGGAGTCCTCCGGCGACAGGAGGGCGAAGAAGAGATCCACCGGCTGGCCGTCAATGGCGCCGAAGGCGATGGGCTGCTCAAGCCTGACCACGACCAAGCGGCTGTGCTCCAGTCCCGAGACCCGGGCATGGGGGGTGGCGACCCCGCGGCCCAGCCCGGTCGATCCCGACTGCTCCCGCTCAAGGAGGGCAGACAGCACGCCCACCGGATCGAGGCCGAAGTTCTGGGCGGCCTTGTCGGCGATCAGGTTCATCACCTGGCGGGGCGTGCGGGCACCGAAGCCAACGGCGACACCGCTTGGCCCGATCAGGTCGGCAATGGAGAGGCGGTCCGGCACGGGTCACGCTCACTGACGGAAGGCGCTTCCGCCAGGCGCCTGAGGCCGACGGCACGCTCAGACTGGAACCGCACCCGCAGCGCCCTCTCGGGCCACCAACGTGCGCTCGGGATCTATCCAACCGATGTTTCCATCCGGCCGGCGGTACACAACGGACAAACCGCCATGCGCGGCGTTTCTGAACACGATTGTCTGTTGGTCCGTCAAGTCCAGTTCCAAAACCGCCTGGGAAACCGTCAGGGTGCGTAACGGCTTTTCGGTCTCCGCGATCACCAGGGCAGCGGGTGGCTCAGAGGCCGAAAACAGATCGATTCCGTCCTCCCAGGCCTCGTCATCGGCCTCATCAGGCGACTTCAGGACAAAATAGGACGCCATTTCCGCCTGGCGCGCCGCTGATGAGGGGGCGTGGCTCTTCAGCCTTCGCTTGTAGCGTCGGACCCGGGTCTCGATCTTGTGAAGGGCGGCGCTGAACGCCGCATGAGCCTCCGTCGCAAGGGCGTGGCTCGCAAGGGGATGGCCCGTGGCAAGCTGCACCGAGCAGTCCACGCGAAAGGCGTGGCCCTCGCGGCTGACCACCACGTCCGCGGAACCGCCGCGGTCGAAGATCTTGCCGATCGAGGCGTTGATTTCATCGACGACCCGCTCGCGCAGGGCCGATCCGACGTCGACATGCTTGCCGGTGACCTGGACTTTCATGGGGTCATGGGGGCGCTCTCACCGCCCAGGAGTCAATCTCCGGATCAGCCCGCAGTGGCCAGCCTGCGCCGACGGTCGGTAGACGAGGGAATTCTCATGGATTCCCGGTACTTGGCCACAGTCCGGCGGGCGATATCCACGCCCGAAACCTTAAGGATTTCGACGATCCGGTCGTCGGAGTGGACGTTGTCTCCGGGGCGCTCCGCGTCGATCAGCTGGCGGATCCGGTGCCGGACGCTCTCCGCGGAGTGCGCCTCTCCATCGCCCGTCGATGAGATAGCGGCGGTGAAGAAGAACTTGAGCTCGAAGACACCCCTGGGGGTGGAGACGAACTTGTTCGACGTGACCCGGCTCACCGTCGATTCATGCATGCCGATGGCCTCTGCCACTGTCCGCAGGTTCAGGGGTCGAAGGTGGGAAACTCCGAAGGCGAGGAAACCATCCTGCTGACGAACAATCTCGGAGGCGACTTTCAGTATGGTCCGCGCCCTCTGGTCCAGGCACTTCAGGAGCCAGTTCGCCTGGGAAAAGCAGTCCGAGACAAAGACCTTCTCGGCGTCGGTCCGGGCGCCGGCGGACACCCGGGCGAAATAGCGGCGGTCGACCAGCAGCCGCGGCAGGGTATCGCTGTTCAGCTCCACGTTCCACAGGCCGCCAGGCCCCTCCCGGATGATGACGTCCGGAGTGACGGGTGCCGTCGGCTCACCGCCGAACGCGGCCCCGGGCCTGGGCGTCAATCCCCTGATCTCCGCGATCATCTCGCGAAGGTCCTCGTCATCGACGCCGCAGACACGCCGCAGAGCCGCCATGTCGCGCCGGGCAAGAAGGTCCAGGTTATCCACGAGCGCCGCCATGGCCGGGTCAAGCCGGTCCCGCTCGATCAGCTGCAGCCGGAGGCATTCGGCGACATCCCGGGCGAAGATTCCCGTGGGCTCGAAACCCTGCAGGACGCCCAGGACCGATTCGAGGAAGGGCGCGTCACAACCCAGGCGCTCGGCGGTCTCGACGAGATCGCACCTCAGGTACCCGCCCTCATCCACCGAGTCGATCAGGACCCCGGCTGCCGCAAGACGGGCGCCGTCGAGGCCGCTGACGGAGAGCTGGGCGAACAGATGGTCGCGCAGGGTCGTGGCCCCAGACAGGCGCTGGGCGAGATCGCCGTCGGACTCAAAGCCGCCACCGCTGGTGCGGCTCCAGTCAATGGCCCCGCCGGCATCCTCGCCAGCGGCCATGTCGCCGGTCGCCCTCTCCCCGGGGGAGGCCTCGGCCTCATGGCTGATGTCGAGCCTGGCTTCAGCCCCCGAGTCGGGAATCCGATCGGCGGCGAAGGTCGCCTCCGCGCCCGGATCGGGCGGCACGGCCTCAACATCGGAATCGCGGTCCTCGCGCGCCAGGAGGGGGTTCCGCTCGAGCTCGGCCTCGACAAAGGCGTCGAGCTCGAGGCCGGACAGCTGCAGAAGCTTGATGGCCTGCTGCAGTTGGGGCGTGATGACCAGCCCCTGTCCCTGACGAACCTCTAAACGCGCGCCGAGCGCCAACTCCGCCTCCTTGGCCTGCTTCTTGCTTGCAGGTTAGGGAGGGAAGGCAACTGTTTGGTTAACGGGATCTCATTTTCCGGAAGATTCCCGCGGGGGAAGGGACTCGATGAAGGCGCGGACATCCGCCGCGGAGCGATCCGGGATTTGCTCCATCGGGACGTGGCCGGCCTCCGGATAGACAATGAGCTGGGCGCCCGGGATGAGCCTGTTGAGCTCCTCGCCCACGCCGACCGGCACCACGGTGTCTTTCGCCCCGTGCATCACCAGGGTGGGAACGGAAACCCCCTTGACCGCGTCGGCCGAGGCTGAGGGCGGGCCGCGGCGGCCCGCCAGGATCATCTCCCGCCGGCCCGGTGCCAGGGCGAGATCGACATAGCGGTCCACGAGGGCGGGCGTGACGAGGCTCTCATCGACATAGGCCTTCCTGAGGCCCGGTTCGGCCAGGGGACGAGGGTCGAGGCTGCGCAGGGCGGCCCGCCCGACGGGATTGGCCATGACCCGGAAGATGGCTGGCGGCCCCTCCCCAGAGGGCGAACCGGCCTCCGTGCGGGGACGCGGTCCGACGGAGGCCACCAGGACGAGCCCCCGGAGACGGTCCGGATGCGCCAGGGCGTAGTTCCAGGACGCGCCGCCGCCCATGGAGTTCCCCGCGAGGACGAAGGGCGGGAGGCCAAGCTGGCGGGTCAGCTGGTCGATGACCTCGACCTGGCCCTGGGTCGACATCTCGTAGCCCGGAGGCGTGACGGTCAGCCCGTGCGCGGGCAGGTCCAGGGTCACCACCCGGTAGGTGTCGCCCAGCCTGGCCACCCAGGGCTCCCAGGTGTCGAGGTTGGCGGCGAAGCCGTGGACCAGCACCACGGGCGGCCCATCCGGTCGGCCCTGGTCGCGGTAGTGGACGCTGACGCCGTTCTCCAGGGTCACGAACCGAGAGGTGGGATTGGCGTACTTCGCCTTGAGGGTCTCGTAGGGAATGTCCCGGGCGCATCCGGCAAGGGCGCTGGCCAGCAGGGCGGCCGCCAGGGCGACAAGGGATTTCAGGGGCATGCGAATCTCCATCTCAGTCCAGGCCCAGCCGCACGAACTGCGACTCCGGGGCCTCGATCGCCTTGAGGGCCTCGGCAAGGCGCCGGGCAGCCTGCGTCTCCAGCGGGCTTCCCGCCAGGTTCTCAATCTCGTCCGGATCCGCGACCCGGTCGAACAGATAGTTCCCCGAGGGCCGCGTCCGGGCCCAGAAGGGCAGGGCGTCGCCCGCGGCATAGGGCTGGTGGATCACCGGTATGGCGGAGCCCGGCATGCGGTCGAGGAAGGCCCGGTGGTCGGGGGGCGGCAGGGCGATATGCCGGTCGATCATGTGGGTCGGCATGGTGGACCACCGGTTCGACATCATCGACAGGGGCGCGTTCTGGCCGGCGGGGCCCCGGGCATATTTCCACTCCCGGGTGACCATGTGGACCTCGCGCCCCCAGACCCCGGTCAGCAGGTGATCCCGAACCGTGTCCGCCTCGCCGCGCAGGACGGGGAGGAGGGACTGGCCATGGGTGCGCTGTCGGACCTTGACCCCGAACAGGTCGGCCAGGGTGGCGAACAGGTCAACACTGGTCGTCAGGGCGTCGCAGGCGCCCGGGGCGATGCCCGGGTGGCGGATCATCAGGGGGATGTGGCCGAGGGTATTGTAGACCGGCACGCCGGGCTTTCCCCAGATGTCCTTCTCGCCCAGGTAGTGCCCGTGGTCGGTGCACACCATGACCAGGGTGTCTTCGGCCAGTCCCTTGTCTTCGATCGCCTTGAAGACCCGCCCTAGCCAGTGGTCGATCATCGACAGCTTGGCACCATAGCTGGCCCGCAGGCGGCGGGCGCTGGCCTCGCTCAGGACGCCCTTCGCGATCGCCCCCTGCATGTAGGGCGGCCAGATCATGGGCGGGCCCGAATAGTGGGGGTCGTACATCGAGGCCCAGGGCTCAGGGGTGTCGAAGGGCTCGTGCGGGTCGAATTCGTCGATGAACAGGAAGAACCGGTCGTGCCAGCCCGCGTTCTCCTCGATCCAGCGGGCAGCGGCAGACATGGTCCGCGGACCTGGAAAGTCCGGCTCCCCCCGGAACCAGCCCCGGCTGTCATGGTAGGGCATGTGATCCCGTCCGAAGATCGGCGCACCCGCCCAGCTGGGATCCGGCCGGGTCTTCCAGGCGTCCCCCTCGTGCCCGCGCTCGTAGGCCCAGGCGGTGAAGTCGGCGTGGTAGTTCTCGCCGCCGGTCTCGAACAGGTGGGGGTGATCCGAGATGAGCTGCGAGACCACGCCGGCCTTGTGCAGCTCGTAGGTGATGGCGTCCTCCCAGATCTCCACCGACCCCCAGGCCCGCCAGAGGAAGTCCAGGGCACCGCAGAGGATGTCGTGGCGCGCAGGCATGCAGGGCAGGGAGCCCGTATGGTGGTTGTCGAACCGGACGGCGGTGCGCGCGAAGGCGTCGAGATTGGGGGTGGCGAACTCGGTCCCGCCATAGGCACCCAGCATGTGCCGGTTCAGGCTGTCCAGCAGGATGACGACCGCATTCCTCGGCGTGGCGACCATGCTCCTCTCCCTCCCGAAGACCGATGACAGGGCGAAGGCCCCGGCGGCGTCAGGCGAACTGTTCCCCGAGGTAGACGCGCCGGACCTCGGGATTGTCGACGATCTCGGCGGGCGTACCCTCCAGCAGGAGCTCCCCCGCATGGATGATGGCCGCCCTGTCGATGATGTCCAGCGTCTCGCGGACATTGTGGTCGGTGATCATGATGCCGATCCCGCGGGCCTTCAGGTAGCCGATGACCTCGCGGATGTCGGCGATGGCCAGGGGGTCGATCCCGGCGAAGGGCTCGTCCAGCAGCATGTAGGCCGGCTCGGACGCCAGGGCGCGGGCGATTTCGACGCGCCGCCGCTCGCCACCGGACAGGGAGATGGCGGGAGACTTGCGCAGGTGGTCGATCCGGAGCTCGCCGAGCAGCCCGGCCACGGTCTCCCGGGCCTTGCGCGGTTCGGGCTCACGCAGTTCCACGATTGCCATGACGTTTTCCTCGACCGTCATGCCCCGGAAGATGGATGGCTCCTGAGGCAGGTACCCCAGGCCCATGCGCGCGCGCTGGTACATGGGCTGGGCGGTGATATTCTCCCCGTCCAGCCAGATCGCGCCCTCGTCGGCGGCGACCAGTCCGGTGATCATGTAGAAGCAGGTGGTCTTGCCGGCTCCGTTCGGACCCAGCAGCCCCTTCACCTCACCCCGGCCGAGGCGCAGGGACACGCCCTTGACCACGGCGCGGCCGCGGTAGGTCTTGCCGATCCGGTCGACGACCAGACCTTCCTGGACAGGAGCCTCCATGTCGCGACCCTACTTCGGCGCGTCGGGCGAGGCGCCCGGATAGATGACGGTGCGGACCCGGCGGCCGGAGCGCTCCCCGCCGCCCTCCATGCGCGCGTCCCCGCTGACCGTGTTCACCACCAGGCGCTCTCCCTTCATGACGTCCTGCCCGCGGGAGGCGGCGACCGAGCCGGTGACGGTTAGCGTCTGGGTCTTGGCGTCGTAGACGGCCTTGTCGCCGCGAACCCTCTGCTCGGGGGTCACGTAGAACACAGATCCCGTCGCCTCCATCCGCAGGAGATCACTGCTGCAGCCGTTCTTGCCGCCGCCCGGGGGCGCCGGGGCGTAGATAATCTTGAGTTCATTGGCCCGAAGGCGGCTGGTCTCCTGCAGGGCCTCGGCCCCGCCGCTATAGACGGCGGAACACTGGCTGTTCACCAGTTCCAGCTGGTCGGCGGTGATGTCCACGGGCGCCTTGGAATTGCGGGCCAGCTGGGCCTGGGCGACAGGTGCCAAGGCCAGTCCGAGGCCTAGGGCGACGATCGCCGCCGCCGTCCGGACGCTGTGCTGAAGGCTCGTCATCGCTTGTTCCCGCGCTTAGGGCCCGGACCTCGGCTCCAGGCGGGTGGAGACCCCGCCGCCGAACACCAGACGGTCGCCCTTGTCGTATACGCCATAGGACTTCGCATTGATTTCGCCAAGCGAACCCACGCCCTGGATAGCGCCGTCGCCCACGAGTTCACCCAGCGCCGTGTCGAAGGTCGAGGCCCCGGTCAGGAAGCTGATGTCGCCGCCGTTCAGCTGGACGTCCCCGGTCAGCTTCAGGAGATGCCTGGATTCGTTGTAGTCCCCCGTTTTCGAAGAGACCCGGATCGGTTCCGCCGGGTCCCGGCGGAGCAACAGCACCGGTTGGTCGAGCAGGACCCGGTCATAGTCCTTGGGATCACGCGTGGCGGTGCGGGCCGTGAGGGTGAAGGCCCGGCCCCTGCGGTCCTGGCCGACAAAGCGCGGATTGACGAGCTGGATCGACGCCCCCGCCTCCACCGGCCGGGCGCGAGGCGCGGCGAACAGGGCGCGGACGAGATAGCCGGCGAGGACGAGGAAGATCAGCCCGACGAGGGCCGGTAGGAGCCGTCTCAGGCCCTGGACGCGGCGGGAGCGCCGTCGCCAGGCCACACCCTCGCGGGTCCGGCGGCCAGCCGCGGTGAGCGCCGCTTCGCTCATATCCAGACGCCAGCCGCAGGCTCAGGCATGGGCGAAGATATCCATGTCCTCCCACCCCTCAACGTCGAGAAGGGCGCGGTGGGGGAGAAATCGGAAGCAGGCCTCGGCAAGCTCGGCCCGTCCCTCCCGGCGGAGCATGTCGTCCAGCCGCTCACGCAGGCGGTGAAGGTGAAGGACATCCGAAGCCGCATAGGCGATCTGTTCCGGGGTCAGGGTGGTCGCGCCCCAGTCCGAGCTCTGCTGGACCTTGGACATGTCGACGCCCAGCAGCTCCCGGGACAGGTCCTTCAGCCCATGCTTGTCGGTGTAGGTCCGGGCCAGCTTGGAGGCGATCTTGGTGCAATAGACCGGCGCCGCCAGGACCCCCAGGTGGAGGTGGAACATGGCGATGTCGAACCGCCCGAAATGCAGGATCTTGGTCACCGCAGGATCGGCCAGAAGGGCCTTCAGGTTCGGTGCCGCATAGTCGGCCCGGGACAGCTGGACCAGGTGCGCATCGCCATCGCCAGCCGACAGCTGGACCACGCAGAGCGGATCGCGGCCGAGCCTCAGTCCCATGGTCTCGGAGTCGACGGCTACGGAGGCGACGCCGCCGAAGAGTCCGTCGGGAAGGTCGCCTTGATGAAGATAGTTCGCCACGGTCCGCCGTCTCCGCCGGTTGAATGTGAAGCGTCCCCAGGGGGGACGGTGGTGCCCAGGAAAGGACTCGAACCTTCACGGCCGTTAAGCCACTGGCACCTGAAGCCAGCGCGTCTACCAATTCCGCCACCTGGGCCCGATCCGTCGGACCGTGCGAGGGCGCTTCCTTAGGGCCAAGTCCGGGTCCGGTCAACGTCCATGCGCGTGACAGGGCGGGCGCCGATTGCAGGGCGGACGGGCATCGTCTATCCCCATCCCCTGAACTTGAGCCTTGGAGCCTTGGAGTCATGCCAGACCTCGTCACCGTGTTCGGGGGTTCCGGGTTCATCGGGACGCAGATCGTCCGGGCCCTGGCCCGCCGGGGCGCACGGGTCCGGGTGGCCGTGCGCCAGCCGCATCTGGCCCACGCCATGCGGCTGATGGGCGACGTCGGCCAGGTGGAAGTCGTCCAGGCCAATATCCGCAATGCGGACTCCGTCGCCCGCGCCGTCGAGGGCGCCGATGCCGTGATCAACCTGGTGGGGCTTCTCTACGAGACCGGGCGCCAGACCTTCCGGTCGGTCCACGTGGAGGCGGCGGCGGTCATCGCCCGGGCCGCAGCGGCGGCCGGCGCGCGGCTGACCCACATGTCCGCCCTCGGTGCCGACGTCGACTCGCCCGCCCGGTACGCCCGCACCAAGGCGGAGGGCGAGGCCGAAGTCCGCGCCATCCTGCCCACGGCGGTCATCCTGCGGCCCTCCATCGTGTTCGGTCCGGGGGACGACTTCTTCAACAAGTTCGCCGAAATGGCGGTGATCAGCCCCGCCCTGCCCCTGATCGGAGGCGGGCGCACCCGCTTCCAGCCCGTCTATGTGGGCGACGTCGCCAGCGCCGCGGCGGAAGTGACGCTGGACCCGCGCCACGCTGGCCAGACCTTCGAGCTGGGCGGCCCCGGCGTCTTCACCTTCCGCGAGATCCTCGACCTGATCCAGAAGGAGACCGGACGGCGGCGGCTCTATGCGCCCCTGCCCTTCCCCCTGGCCGGCCTGGTCGGGACCCTCTGCTGGCCCTTCACCCTGACGCCCGTCGCCCCGCCCCTGACCGCCGACCAGGTGCGCCTGCTCCGGTCCGACAATGTCGTGTCTGGCGAGGCCCCGGGCCTGTCGGACCTGGGCATCGTCCCCGAGACGGTGGAGGCCGTGCTGCCGACCTATCTCTACCGGTTCCGCAAGGGCGGGCAGTTCGCTGCGGACACCGCCACCGGCGCAGGCCGGCCGGCCTGACCGTCAGGTCCGGGACAGAAGGACCAGTCCCGCTGCCCCGGCCAGGATGCGCCACCATCCGAACGGTGCGAAGCCCCGGCGGCTGACGAAGTCGAGCATCACCTTTGCGACGGCATAGCCGACCACCAGGCTCACCCCGAAGCCGAGGACCAGAAGGCCCAGGCGGTCGCCATGCAGCGACTGGCGGTTCGACCAGAAGTCCAGGACGAAGGCGCCGGCCATGGTCGGCATGGCCAGGAAGAAGGAGAACTCGGCGGCGGCCCGCTTCTCTACGCCCAGCAGCATGGCCCCGACGATGGTGCCTCCCGAGCGGGAGACGCCGGGGATTATGGCCAGGGTCTGGAAGAGACCGACCAGCAGGGAGGTCTTCAGGCTCAGCGCCATGGCGTCGGTCTCCCGGGGGGCGGGCGCCCTGCGGTCGATGACCAGGAGGACCAGGCCGCCGAGGATCAGGGACACGCAGATCAGCCTCGGGCTCAGGAAGAGCACGTCCTTGATGACGTCATGCAGCAGGGCGCC
>CAIZKE010000029.1 GCA_903933475.1 uncultured Alphaproteobacteria bacterium
ATCGGTTTCATGGATCACCAGGAAGCCGATGGCGCCCCGGCGCGCGGCCTCCTCGTACTTGTAGGTCCAGCGGCCGTAATAGGTCATGGCCTTGCCGCCGAAGTCGCCCTTGCCGGTCTCGAAGTCGGGGTCATTGATCAGCACCAGGCCGATCTTGCCCTTCATGTCGACGCCCTTGAAGTCGTCCCAGTTCCGCTCGGGCGCGGTCACGCCATAGCCAAGGAAGACGATGGGCGCGTCCTTCACGGTCAGGCGGCTGATCCCCGTCTGGGCCGCGCGGATGGCGATCTGCTCGCCCTGGGCCCAGGCCTCGGTCTTTCCGGCGGCAGTGACGCTCACGGCGACCGGGCCCTCGGTGTCGAACCGGGCCAGGGGCACGTCCTGGGTCCAGGCCCGGGTCCCGTCCTTCTGCAGGTCGCCGCCCGGCTGGAGGCCGAAGCTTTTGAACTGCTCGATCAGGTAGGCCACGGTCTTGCGCTCGCCCTCGGTGTCGGGGCCCCGGCCCTCGAAGGCGTCGGAGGAGAGGGTCTTGACGTGCCCGGTCAGCCGGGCCGGGTCCAGGTCGGCGGCCCGGGCGGGCGCCGTCAGGGCGGGGGCGGACAGGAGCAGGGCCGACAGGCCGGCCAGGAGGGTGCGCTTGAGGGTCATTCGGGTCCCCGAAGAGGAAAGGCTGGTGTTTTGATTACTGCCGCTCGCCGCCTTCCGCCAGCGGCGCCGGATCAGTATTCGCCGCGCAGCACCCGGGCGAAGAGTTCCGGGTCCACATTGCCCCCCGACAGGACCAGGCCCACGCAGGCGCCGGGCGTCGCCTCGGGGACCTTGCCGGCCAGCAGGGCCGCCAGGCCCACCACACCCCCCGGCTCGACCACCAGCTTCAGGGTGGAAAAGGCCAGCCGAAGGGCCCCGGCCACCTCGGCGTCGCTCACTGTCACGATGGCCGAGAGCCGGTCCCTCAGGATCGGAAAGGTCAGTTCTCCCGTCGACGGGGTCTCCAGGGAATCGCAGAGGGTCCGCACGCTGGGCGCCGCCGTCTCGCGCCGGCCGCTGGCCAGGGACCGGCGGGCGTCGTCATAGAGTTCGGGCTCGACCCCCACGACCCGGGTCCGGGGCGACAGGGTCTGGACCGCCAGGGCCACGCCGGCCATCAGGCCGCCGCCGCCCACCGGGCCGATGACCAGGCCCAGCTCCGCCCCCAGGGCCTGCGCCTGCCGGGCCATCTCCAGCCCCGCCGTCCCCTGGCCGGCGATGATGTCGGCATCGTCATAGGCCGGCACGATGACCGCCCCCCTCTCCCCTGCCAGCCGGGCTGCAATCGCCTCCCGGCTCTCGGTCATGCGGTCGTAGAAGACCACCTCGGCGCCATAGCCCCGGGTCGCCTCGACCTTCACCGCCGGGGCGTCGGCGGGCATGACGATCACCGCCGGCATGTCCAGCAGCCGGGCCGCCAGGGCCACCCCCTGTGCATGGTTTCCGGAGGAAAAGGCCACCACCCCGCGCGGACGGTCGCCCGAGGCGATCCGCGACAGGCGGTTGAAGGCGCCCCGGAACTTGAAGGCCCCCACCCTCTGCAGGGTCTCGGGCTTGATCAGCACCCTCAGGCCCAGCCTGTCGTTCAGGGCCGGACTCTCGATCAGGGGCGTGACCACGGCCTGGCTGGCCAGCCGCCCGGCGGCGGCCTCGATGTCGGCGAAGGTGACGGTGCTCACCGGGCGAACACCCGGGCGTCGTCGGCGAAGGCCTTGAATTCCAGGGCATTGCCGGAGGGGTCGAGGAAGAACAGCGTCGCCTGCTCGCCCGGCTGGCCCTGGAAGCGCACCTGGGGTGGGATGATGAAGTCGACCCCCGCCGCCTCCAGCCGGTCGGCCAGGATCCGCCAGGCGGCCAGGTCCAGGATCACGCCGAAGTGCCGGACGGGCACGTTCTCGCCGTCCACGGGGTTGGTCGCCACGCTCTCCGCCGCCGGCGCCAGGTGGGCGACGATCTGGTGGCCGTGGAAGTCGAAGTCCACCCACTCCGGGCTCGACCGCCCCTCCGCGCAGCCCAGCAGGCCGCCGTAGAAGGCGCGGGCCTCAGCGAGGTCGTGGACGGGGAAGGCGAGGTGGAAGCGCGGTCTGTCCATGCGCCCGTTTCTAGCGCCGCCGGGATGACGGCTCCAGACCGAAAACCCTTGACGACGGCGCGGCCCGATTGTCTATCCCCATCGGACTGGAAATCAGGCGCCGCTGCGCCCTTCCGGGCCGCGACAATCCAGAACCTCCCCCCGCCGAGCGTCTGTCGAAGGGCGGGGACGGAGCCGCCGGCAGGCTGCGGACGCATACCTGACAGGATCACATCATGGGCAACGTCACCGTCATCGGCGGCCAGTGGGGCGACGAGGGCAAGGGCAAGGTCATCGACTGGCTGGCCGACCGGGCCGACGTCGTCGTCCGCTTCCAGGGCGGCAACAATGCCGGCCATACCATCGTGGTGGGCGACAAGACCTACAAGCTGTCCCTGCTGCCCTCCGGGGTGGTGCAGGGCAAGCTCAGCATCATCGGCAATGGCGTAGTGGTGGACCCCTGGTCCCTCATGGACGAGATCGGCCGGGCCCGCGCCCAGGGCCTCACCATCACCCCGGACGTTCTGGTCCTGGCCGACAACGCCACCGTCATCCTGCCCCTGCACCGCGACCTCGACCAGGCCCGGGAGGCCCGGGCCGGCGCCGGCAAGATCGGCACGACGGGACGGGGTATCGGCCCGGCCTACGAGGACAAGGTCGGCCGCCGGGCCATCCGCTTCGCCGACCTCGCCGACCGCGAGGCCCTGGAGACCAAGATCGAGCGGCTCCTGGCCCACCATGGCGCCCTGCGCGCGGGCCTGGGCCTCTCCCCCGTCGCTCCCGGCGATATCCTCGCCCAGCTGGCCGGGATCACCCCCCAGGTCGCCCCCTTCGTGAAGCCGGCCTGGCGCAT
>CAIZKE010000030.1 GCA_903933475.1 uncultured Alphaproteobacteria bacterium
ACCTCCAGGTCGAACTTGCGGTCGAACCAGAGGACCAGGCGCCGGGCCTCGGCGCGCTCCTCCGGTCCCCGCCCCAGGAGGGGCGGCTCGGGGCAGGTTTCCTCGAGGTGGTCGAGGATGGTCCGGGACTCGCAGAGCACCAGCCCGTCCTCCACCATGACCGGCGTCACCCCCGAGGGGTTGAGGTCCAGGAAGGCGTCGGGCTGCTCCCAGTAACGGACCGTCTGCTCGGTGAAGGCGAGGCGCTTCTCGCCCAGGACGAGGCGCACCTGGCGGGAGGCGGGGTCCAGCGGGAAGTGATGCAGTATGCGTTCGGTCATGCCTGGCCCGCGGGGCGTCGTGAGTCTGCGAGCATCAAGCGGATCAGACCTTAAGGGGCGGTTTACTCTGCAGCCGCGACTTCCGCGAAAGCCCCGCCATGGGGTTCGGCGATGCCCCTCGGATCCGGATGGATCAGGATGTCAGCCATGGGGAAGGCCGCCAGGAGCCGCCGCTCGGCCTCGACGATGACCTGGTGTGCGTCCGCCAGGGTCAGCAGGGGTTCCAGGTCCACGTGCATCTGCATGTGCACATAGGGCCCTGAGGCCCGGGTGCGCAGCTGGTGGACGTCGCTCAGGCGTCGGTCCTGGGTGACCAGCTCGACGATCCGGGCGCGTTCCGCCGCCGGTAGCTCCTGGTCCATCAACTGCACTGCGGCCTCTCGGAAGACGCTGATGGCGCCCCACAACAGCAGGCCTGCAATCAGCAGGGCGGCCGCGCCGTCCAGGCCCTGAAGGCCCAGCCAGGCCGAAGCCGCGATCCCGGCCAGGGCTGCAAGGTTCGAGGCCAGGTCGGAGGCGTAATGCGCCCTGTCGCCGCTGACCGCCACCGAACGCGTCCGCTTCAGGACCCAGGTCTGGGCGCTGATCAGGCCGAAGGTCATGACGATCGAGAAGATCATCACCGCCAGGGCCCAGCCCTCTGCCACGATGGGCTCGGGGTTCAACAGGCTGCGGATGGCCTCCTGACCGATCAGGGCCGCCGAGGCGAAGACCAGGCCGGCCTGCAGGAGGCTGGCGAAGGCCTCGGCCTTGCCGTGGCCGAAGCGGTGGTCGTCGTCCGGCGGTGCCGCTGCATAGCGGACGGCGAAGAAGGTGATGGTCGAGGCGACGAGGTCGAGGGTCGAGTCGGCCAGGGAGGCGAGCAGGGCCACCGACCCTGACGCCATCCAGGCGAAGGCCTTCACCGTGACCAGCAGGGCGGCGACGCCCACCGACATCAGGGTGATGCCCCGTGTCAGGCTGGTGGACGGCAGGTCGGAGGATCGCATTTCGGACGACATGACGCCCCTTCTACCGTTAGGGCCGCCTTCAGCCAATCCACCCCGGGGATCAGGCGGATGGCCTCATCCGGAGCCCGACACCGCGTAGGCCCTCAGGACGTCCAGGGGGACGACGGCAAGGGTCTCCTCGTGGGTGGCTTCCAGGACCACGCCCGGGGCCGCCCCCGCGTCGAGGGCCTCCTTCCAGCGGGGCGCGCAAAGGCACCAGCGGTCGCCGGGCTTCAGGCCCGCAAAGCGGTAGGCCGGGACCGGCGTCGTCAGGTCATTGCCCATGGCGTTCGAGAAGGCGAGGAACTCGGCGGTCACGACGGCACAGACCGTGTGCAGGCCGACGTCTTCCGCGCCGGTCTCGCAGCAGCCGTTGCGATAGAAGCCGGTCACCGGGTCCAGGCCACAGGGGTCGAGGGGGCCGCCCAGCACATTGAGAGCGTCGGGGTCGTAGCGGGTGATCATGCGCCGATCATAGTCTAGAACGACCCGGTCCGGCGACCCTTCTCGCTGCGCCACGGAGACCCGAGATGAGCCCCGCACGCCCCCGCCGCAGCGCCCTCTACATGCCGGCCGGAAATCCCCGCGCCATCGAGAAGGCGCGGAGCCTGGCCTGCGACGTGGTTATCCTCGACCTGGAGGACTCGGTGGCGCCTGAGGCCAAGCCGGCGGCCCGGGACCTCGCCGTCGCCGCCACGATCGAGGGCGGATTCGGCCGCCGCGAGCTGGTGGTCCGGGTCAACGGCCTCGACACTCCCTGGGGCGAGGCCGACCTCGCCGCTGTCTCCGCCGGTGCCGTGCGGCCCCATGCGGTCCTTGCGCCCAAGGTCTCGACGCCAGCAGATGTCGCTGCCTACGCCGCTCGCCTGCCGCAGGGCGTCGACCTCTGGATCATGGTCGAGACCTGCGCCAGCCTCTTCGCCCTGGATCGCCTGGCCGCCTCCGGCGGACCCCTGTCGGCCCTCGTCGTCGGGTCGAACGACCTGGTGAAGGAGATGCGCTGCCGGGTGGACGCCGAACGCCGCCCCCTGCAGGCGGCCCTGTCCCTGACGGTCGCCGCCGGCCGCGCCTCTGGGCTGACGGTCCTCGACGGGGTCTGGAACGAGATCGCGGACCTCGCCGGCCTTGAGGTCCAGTGCCGGCAGGGCGTCGAGTTTGGCTTCGACGGCAAGACCCTGATCCATCCCGACCAGATCGCCGCCGCCAACCAGGCCTTCTCCCCGGACCCGGAAGAGGTGGCCTGGGCGCAGATCGTGGCGGCTGCCTTCAAAACGGCGGAAAGTGCCGGCAAGGGAGTCCTGCGGGTCGAGGGCCGGATGGTCGAGCGCCTGCACCTGGAGCAGGCCCTTCGCCTGCTGGAGATCGCCGGAGCCCTTGAAGAGGCATGACCCCGCCCCGCACCCGCGCCGCCGTCCTGGCGTTCGCTCTCCTGTTCGCGCCGGCCCTCGCCGGTGCACAGCCGGTCGATCCCATCGGCGACCTCCTGAAGTCCGCACCGGTTGCGCCTTCCCAGCCTTCGGACGAAGACGACGAGGCTAGGGGCGTTGACCTCGACCTGCCGGACGCCGCTCCGAACACGCCCTCCCGTCCCGGCCCGGTCTCCGTTCCCGGGCAGCGCGTCCTGGTCGACGATCACAAACGTACGCCCGAGCTGCCGCTGACCTCCGCCGAACGGGGCTATGAGTCGCGGATCCGTGCGGGCTTCACCGCTGCGGAGACCCGCCAGGGCGCGCTTGAGGGTCGCTGGCTGGTCCGCAGCCAGGCCGGCGCCCTCTACGCCTTCCAGCTGATTGATACCGGATCGGGAACCCTGGATGGGGCCTGGAGCGACCCGCGCCGCCCGGGCGCCCTGACCGGGTCCGGCTACATCCGGTCCGCCAGCCGCAGCACCGACCGTCTGACCCTTAGCTTCGAGGCCCCACCCCACCGCGGTGCGGTGCGGCTCCAGCTGCGTGCGGAACCCGCCGGCCAGTGGTCGGGCGTCTTGTCCGAGGACGGGGTCGAGGTGTCCGTTCGCATGCAGCGCGACTGAACCGGGTTCAGCGCGGACCGCGTCCGGGGAAGGGCGGATAGGGCTGGGCGCCAGGCGCCAGGGCGGGGCGTGCAGCGGCCATGGCCCTGGCCAGGGTTTCGGCCTCCATGCGCTCCGCCTCGCCAAACCCCCAGACCGGACCGGGCCAGGCCGGGTCGTCCTGTCGCCGGCCGACCACATGCACGTGTAGCTGGGGCGTGACATTGCCCAGGGCGCCAACGTTCAGCTTGTCCACCTTCAGGGCGAGGGCGACGCCCAGGGCCCGGACAGCGTGTCCTGCGGCCACGATCTCCTCGACCAGCAGGCGCCGTTCCGCGGCGGACAGGTCCTCGATCTCCCGGGCACCGGCGACCTGCGGGATCAGGATCAGCCAGGGCCAGCGGGCGTCGTCCTGCAGCCGGACGTGACAGAGGGGCAGCTCGTCCAGGGCGTGGGAGCCAGCGAGTAAGGCGGGATCGATCTCAGGCATGGGGACAGATTGGCCGGGCCGACGGGTCTTCACAAGCGCCTGCGGCGTTGCAGGCCATGGCGCTTCCAGCTAGGGACCGCTGCGACGCGGGCCAACCGCGAGGCGCACATCCAGGAGAAGAGCCATGGCTTCCAGGAAACCCATCCGCGTTGCGGTCACCGGCGCGGCCGGCAACATCGGTTACGCCCTGCTGTTCCGCATCGCCTCCGGCGCCATGTTCGGCCCTGACCAGCCGGTCATCCTCCAGCTGCTGGAAGTCCCGGTGGAGGGACCCCAGAAAGCCCTCAAGGGCGTGGCCATGGAACTCGAGGACTGCGCCTTCCCCCTGCTGGCCGGCCTGGTCCTGACCGGCGAGGCCGAGGTCGCCTTCAAGGACGCCAACTGGTGCCTGCTGGTGGGTTCCAAGCCCCGCGGTCCCGGCATGGAGCGCGCTGACCTCCTGAAGGACAACGGCAAGATCTTCATCGCCCAGGGCAAGGCCATCGACGCCGTGGCCGCTGATGACGCCCGGGTGGCGGTGGTGGGCAACCCCTGCAACACCAATGTCATGATCGCCGCCGCCCAGGCCCGCCGCCTGACGGCCGACCGCTTCACCGCCATGGTGCGCCTGGACGAGAACCGCGCGCGCGCCCAGCTGGCCCAGAAGGCCGGCGTCGCCATCGACGCGGTCACCGACCTCTATATCTACGGCAACCACTCGCCGACCATGTTCGCCGACTTCACCCACGCCAAGATCGGCGGCAAGGACGCGGCCGGAGTGATCGGCGACGAGGCCTGGCTGAAGACAGACTTCCTGCCTGCCGTCGGCAAGCGCGGCGCGGCCATCATCGAGGCCCGGGGCCTGTCCTCCGCCGCCTCGGCCGCCAACGCCCTGGTCGACCACGTCCGCGACCTGGTCACCCCCGGCAAGGTCCACTCCGTGGCGGTCAGCAGCGAGGGCCGCTACGGATTCGCCCCTGGCGTCTGGGCCGGCATGCCGGTGCGCACCACGGCGACTGGCTACGAGGTCATCGACACCTTCGCCATGGACGACTTCGCGAAGTCGAAGATTGCCCTGACCAATGATGAGCTGGTCGGTGAGCGCGAGACCATCAAGGACCTGCTGGCCTGATCCTCAGATCCACCCGCGCCGCCGCAGTTCGGCGGCATAGGTGCGACTGACCGGCGCTTCGGTGCCGTCCTTCAGGGTCAGGGTGGCCCGCCCGTCGCCCCGGCGGGCGTCGACGATGGCCGCCCGGGCCACCCACCAGGAGCGGTGCACCTGCATGCCCTCCTGGCCCTCCAGCTCGGCGATGGCGTCGGCCATGCGCAGCAGGATCAGGTCCTGGCCTGCGCTGGTGTGCACGCGCAGGTAATGGTCCTCGGCCTCAACCGCCCAGATTTCGGCGCTGCGCATCCGCACGGGCAGCCGCTCCAGGAAGCGGGAGGGGCCGGCGTCCAGGTCAGGCCGGGGCCTGTCCTGGCGGGCCAGGTTCACCGCGACCGAGAGCAGCGACATGGCCACGGACACCACCAGGGACGTACCGATGAAGCCGGGCAGGGCCGAGAGGCCCTTGTCGGCGCCCGGAATCAGGCCCGCGGTAAGCCAGACGATCACGCCGATCGGAGCGAAGATCAGGAGGCCCCCGAGGACAGCGCGGAGCCAGGGGTTCGACCGGGGCGCAAGCCGGCCGGCCAGAAGATATCCTCCCAGGCCGATCATGCCGGTCAGGATCGAAACCGGGACCATGTAGGCGATCCGCAGGACCAGGGGATAGGCCGTCAGGCCGAAGGCACCCACGAATGCGAGGAAGGCACCGACGGCGGCGGCGACGCCAGCCGTGATGACGACCGTCCGCCGCAGGCCCGTCGCCGTCCACGCTTCGCGAACGGCGTCGGGGAGCCACCTGCGAAACGGCGACGTCATCTGGCGCATCCCCGATTGCCGCCGGGCGCACCGCCCCGGAAGACCGGGATCGAAGACAGGGTGCCGACCTTGGCCGCCCGGTTTCCGCCTGATGGAGAGTCCCGCATGACCTTCTTGTCGCAGCTTCCCCGCCCGTCCCGCAAGCTGGCGCTCGGCCTGGCCCTCCTTGCCGGCCCCGTGGTCGTGGCCGGCGCCCTTCTGCCAACCTATCTCGCCGATCCCGAAGGCGTCCGGG
>CAIZKE010000031.1 GCA_903933475.1 uncultured Alphaproteobacteria bacterium
CCCTTGGACAGGGCGGTCATGGTCCGGTTGCGAGCGTGGCGCAGGCCCTCGGCCTGGACGTACCAGTCGGCCAGCTTCTCGCGGACGGCGCTTTCCTGGAGAAGCGGCGCGCCGTCAGAGCCGGTGGTGTCGCGGGCGGCCTCGAGGAACTGGGACCAGCCCGTCCCCGTGGCGCCGCCGACGGCCAGACGCTCGTTCATCAGGGTCACCAGCGAGACCTTCCAGCCATCGCCCACGCCGCCGAGACGCTGGCTGTCCTTGACCCGGACGTCGGTGAAGAAGACCTCGTTGAAACCGGATCCCCCCGACATCTGGTGGATTGGCCGGACCTCGACTCCAGGGTCATTCATGTCGACCCAGAACATGGTCAGACCCTTGTGCTTGGGCAGGTTCGGATCTGTCCGGACGATGACGATGCCGAAGTCCGAGAACTGGGCGCCTGTGGTCCAGACCTTCTGGCCGTTGATGATCCAGTCGCCGGAGCCGTCAGCCGTCTTCTCGGCGCGGGTCCGCGCCGCCGCCACGTCGGAGCCGCTGCTGGGCTCGGAAAAGAGCTGGCACCAGATCTCCTCGCCACGGATAGCGGGGGGGCCGAACCGGTCCTTGGTGGCGGGGTCGGCGAAGTTCATGACGGTCGGCACGCACATGCCGAGGCCAATCTGGAACGGGTTGGAGGGGATCGGGTAGCGCGCCTCCTCCTCCCCGAAGATGACGCTGTCGATGGGCGTGCCACCCTGGCCACCCCATTCCTTTGGCCAGGTGATGCAGGCAAAGCCTGCAGCGGCCTTCCTGGCCTGCCAGGACCTGGCGGCGGCGAGGTCACCCCCACCCTCCCCGTCATCGTTCGCGTCGCGGGAGCGGGGCGCGTTGGCCTCAAGCCAGGTCCGGACCTTCTGGCGATAGGCGGCTTCCAGGGGTGTGTCGTTGAAATCCATGATTGGTTTCCTTCTCAGGCGGCCGCGTTGCGGCGTTCGAGGTGGCTGACGAGGCGGTCTTTCCAGACCCGGGGGGCACCGGCGACCAGGGACAGCTGGCGCGAGCGGCGGTAGTGCAGGTGGCAGTCCACGGCCCAGGTGAAGCCGATGCCGCCGTGGGTCTGGATGTTCTCCTTGGAGCCGAACCAATAGGCCTCAGAGGCCGCGATGCGGGCGGCGCTGGCGGCCACCGGCAGTTCCGGAGCGTTGGAGTTGAGCGCCCAGGCCCCGTAGTAGGCGTTCGACCGGGCCAGCTCGTTCTTCACGTACATGTCGGCCAGCTTGTGCTTGATCGCCTGGTAGTTGGCGATGGCGCGGCCGAAGGCAAACCGCTCGAGGGCGTAGTCCTTGGCCATCTCCAGGGCGCGGTCGGCGCCGCCGGTCTGCTCGAAGGCCAGGAGGACGGCGGCCCGGTCCAGGACCTGCTCGATCAGGGCCAGGCCCTCGCCGGCACCGCCCAGGCGCTCGGCCGGGACCTTGTTGAAGACCAGCCTGGCCGCATCCCGGGAAGGGTCCAGGGTCGAGAGCGTCTCGCGGGTCACCCCGGTGGCGGACAGGTCGACGAGGAAGAGCCCCAACTGGCCACCCTCGCGGGCCAGGACCAGGGCGTGGGTGGCGATGCCGCCGTCGGTAACCGGGATCTTGGTCCCCGAAAGGCGACCGCCCTCGACGGTGGCGCGGATCGAGGCTCCGGACAGGGCACCAGGCCCCTCCGAAGTCGCCAGGGCACCTATGACCTCGCCGGCGGCGACGCCGGGCAGGACAGCGGCCTTCTGGGCCTCCGAACCGGCCAGCATGACCGCCTCGGCCAGGACATAGACGGTGGAGGCGAAGGGGATGGGGGCCACGGCCCGGCCCAGTTCCTCTGCGATGACGCAGAGCTCAAGCCGGCCCAGGCCCAGCCCGCCATATGCCTCCGGAATGGCCGCACCCAGCCAGCCCTGTCCGGCCACGGCCTTCCAGAGTTCAGGGTCCCAGGTCGCTGCGGGATCGTCGAGGACCTTGCGCACCCGGCTCGTGGGGCAGTTGGCCTCGAGGAAGCGCCTCGCCTCGTTCTTGAGAAACTTCTGGTCCTCGGAGAAATCGAAATTCATGGCCTCGCACGCCTCCCTGCGCCGGTTCGGCATCCTATTGGGAAGGACCATAGTCTTCGTCCACAGAAGGCGGAAGACTGACCTCGCGTCAGGACCGGGGAACCTCGGTCAGGAAAGGCGCGCCAGGGCCGCCTGCAGGCGTTCGCGGGCCGCCTCGGCCTCAGACAGGCGCTCGCGGTTCTCCTCCACGACCTCCTCCGGTGCCCGGGCGACGAAGTCGGGATTGTCGAGCTTGCGGCGGGTCTGCTCGGCGGTGGCGGCGAGGCCGGCGATCTCCTTGGCCAGGCGAGCCTTCTCGGCGGCGAGATCGATGAACTCGGCCACCGGCAGGGCCAGGGTCGCGCCCTGGACCACGAAGGGAATGGCACCCGTCGGGGCCGAAGCCTCGACCCGGACCTCGGAGACCCGCAACATCTGACCGATCACGGGGGCGTAGGCCGCCAGGACGGCCGACTGGGCGGCGTCGGCCTCGACCACCAGCAGGGGCGGCCGGGCGCCGAGGGGCACGTTGAGCTCCGAACGGACCGACCGGCCCTCAGCGATGGTGGCGATGACCAGGCCCACCTCGGCGGCGGCGGCCGGATCGGGCGCCAGGGCCGAAAGGTCCGGCCAACGGGCGGAGATCAGCAGGGGCTCGGTCCGGGCTGCGCCAAGGTCGGCGGTCTGGTCCCAGAGTTCCTCGGTCAGGAAGGGCATGACCGGGTGAAGCAGCTTGAAGATCACATCCAGGACCCAGGCGGCCGTGGCCCGGCTCTCGGCCTGGGCGTCGAGGTCGGCACCGTTCAGGACCGGCTTGGACAGCTCGACATACCAGTCGCAGTAGGTGTTCCAGATGAACCGATAGAGAAGATTGGCCGCCTCGTCGAAGCTGCAGCCGGAGATGGCCTCGGTCACCGCCGCAGAGGTGCGGGCCGTCTCGCCGATGATCCAGCGGTTGACCGCCCCCTTGGCGGACGCCGGGTCAAAGCCCTCGACGCGGACGCAGCCATTGACCTGGCAGAACCGCGATGCATTCCATAGCTTGGTCCCGAAATTCCGATATCCTTCAATGCGCTGGGTCGAGAGCTTGATGTCCCTTCCCTGCCCGGACATGGCCGTCAGGGTGAACCGCAGGGCGTCGGCGCCGTAGCTGTCGATGAGGTCCAGCGGGTCCATGACATTGCCCTTGGACTTGGACATTTTCTTGCCGGAGGCGTCCCGGACCAGGGCGTTGAAAAACACCCGGCGGAAGGGGACCTCTCCGGTGAAATGCATCCCCAGCATCATCATCCGGGCGACCCAGTAGAAGATGATGTCGAAGCCGGTGACCAGGGTGTGGGTCGGATAGAACCGCTTCAGGTCGGCGGTCTCCTCCGGCCAGCCCAGGGTCGAGAAGGGCCAGAGCCACGAGGAAAACCAGGTGTCGAGGACGTCCTAGTCCTGTCGCAGTGGCGTCTCGGTGCCATAGTGGGCGGCGGCGGCGGCTTGGGCTTGGGCATCGGTCTCCTCCACGAAGACGGTGCCGTCGGGTGCGTACCAGGCCGGGATCCGGTGCCCCCACCAGAGCTGGCGCGAGA
>CAIZKE010000032.1 GCA_903933475.1 uncultured Alphaproteobacteria bacterium
ATCCACGCAACTGCGCACCAGAAACTGAGTTCCGAGCTCCTGAGCTAGGCAGTACAGTTCAAAGATATCGCTTTCACGGTCGCCGATATGCACACAGCGCTCCGGAGCCCCCGACAACTCGGTGCGTATTCCACGCCATTCGGCCACGCGTTCCACGAACATCCGGCCAGTCATTCCACCAACATCCGGCCACCCGTTCCATGAGCATCCGGCCACCTGAGAAGCCGACCTGCGGGGCAAGTTTTCATCGTTGATCTCCGGCTATCCGGTCAAGGGCTTTCCGGGGTGCGAGGCTTGTCCATGGGAGGGACCCGCGCGCCTGACGCCGCGCCCTCCGCGTGGCTGGCGGTGTCAGGCGCGTGGGAGGGGCCTGTGGGCAAGCCGGCGGCGGATTGGGGCTCATTTCGACGTTTCTCCGCGTCGGCCTGCAAATGCTTGGCGCCGGATCCGCGCAGCGACGGCCCATCGAGCCTGAAGTGGTAGGCATTGTGCACGAGACGGTCGAGAATGGCGTCGGCGAATGTCGGCTCGGCGATGACTTCATGCCACGACTCCACCGGAAGTTGGCTCGTGATCACGGTCGACTTGCGGGCATGACGTTCCTCGACAATCTCCATGAGGTCGCGGCGCTGCCCGGCGGTCATGCGGTCGGGGCCCCAATCGTCAAGGATCAGGAGATCGGTCCGGACGATCTGGCGGAACAGCCGGTTGAAGCGGCCATCGCCGCGGGCCAGTTCCAAACCGGCAAGCAGCCGTGGCAGCCGGTGATAGAGGACCGTCCGGTCGGCGCGGCTGGCGGCGTTGCCGAGGGCACAGGCAAGCCACGACTTTCCCACTCCGCAGGGCCCGGTGATGAGGACACAGCGGCGCCGGTCGATCCAGTCCTGCTTGCTGAGGCTTTCGAAGAGAGCCCTGTCGAGGCCACGGGCGGCCCTGTAGTTGACGTCCTCCATGCAGGCGTCGCCATGCCGGAGCTTGGCGGCGCGCAACCGGGCCTGAAAGCGGCGTGTGCCGCGCCGGGCCTGTTCACGGTCGGTCATGAAGGCGATCCATGCGGCAGGATCGAGGTTGTTGTCGCTGGCGATCAATTCGGCGAAGGCCTCAGCCATGCCGTTGAGCTTCAGGGCGCTCAGGGCCTCGTAGGTCGGATGTGCAAGCACGTGTCGTCTCCTCTCTGTCAGTGGAAAAACCGGGGGCCACGGATATTGGCGTGGGTGATGGGTGGGGCTTCGGGTGGAGAATCCGGCGAACGTCCGTCGAGGCGGTTCTGCAGGATCGAGTTCACCGAACTCAGGGTGCGGGCGTTGATCTTCAGCGCCCGGTCGCAGGCCGCCTCGAGCCGCTCCCGGCCATGGCTGCGCTCGAGGCGCAATATCCCCAGGCAGGAACGGAAGCCTTGTTCGGGGTGAGGCCGCTCGCGCAGGATCGCATCGACGAGAAGCCCCGTTGCAGCGCCGACCTGGCTGGCCTGGTCGCGCAACGCCTGCGGTGTGACTTCGGCATGGCGGCGATGGCTGGCCGGCATGTGCTCCTTGAGCGTCGTGTAGCCGGTGTCGCCCGGAGCCGCGCGCCGATGGCAGGCCATACGTTTGCCAGCCCGGAAAATCTCGACCGTGCTGGCGGTCAGCCGGGCCCAGAGCTGCTGACGGATCAACTCGTAGGGAATGGAATAGTGGTGTTCCTCGAGGCGGACATGATAATCCGGGCCCGCCGATGTCCTGCGCCAGTCGGCATGGACGTAGGCCGTGGAAGGCAGCGCAGACATTGCCGGACGTTCGATGGCCTCGAAAATCTGCTGCCGGGAGGCCCCCAGATGACGGCTGACGCGTGCATTCAGCCGCGCCACCTCTTCAGCGATGGCGGCGTTCAGTTCCTCGAGCGTGAAGAAGCGGCGGTTGCGCAGGCGGGCGAGGATCCAGCGCTGCACCAGGAGGACGGCCGCCTCGACCTTGGCCTTGTCGCGTGGCTTGTAGGGCCTCGCGGGCAAGATGGCGGCGCCATAATGCGCCGCCATGTCGGCATAGCTGCGGTTGATCTCGGGTTCATAGAAACACGCCCGGATCACCCCGGACTTCAGGTTGTCGGAAACAATCAGGGCCGAAGCCGCGCCAAACGCCGTGAAGGCGCGCGTGTGCGAAGCGATCCAGTCGGCGAGGTTCTGGCTCCAGCTCGCCTCCGCATAGGTGTAGTTCGACGCTCCGAGGACGGCGATGAATATCTCCACCGGATGCTCTGCGCCCGTTGCCGGGTCGGTTAGAGCCATGCGGGCGCCCGAATAGTCGACAAACATCCGCTCACCCGCCGTGTGGCGCTGCCGCATGACCGGCGACAGCCGCGCCGACCACACGCCGTAGTGCTCGCAGAAGGCGGAATAGCCGTAGCCATCCGGATGCCGACCCCGGTACTCCTCCCACAGCAACGACAGCGTCACGCCCGGGCGCTTCAGTTCACCGTGGACCACCGCCCAGTCCGGCTGGGCAAATTGCCGCCCCTTCAGCGAGACTTGAGGGAAAAGCCGGCGCTCAAGAGCCGTCTCATCAATGCCATCGGGCAGCGGCCACGACAAACCTGCCGCCTTCGCCCGGTCCAGGTAGTCCCCGACACAGCTGCGGCCTATCCCGAGACTGGCCGAAATCCGCCGCCCCGACAGCCCCGCCGCATCAAGCCGCAATACATCTGCGATCTTCCTCATTGGCAACCTTTCCAACGCCTTCTCCCTTCGCTGATAAAACCAGCAGGATAGGCAGCTTCAGATTGCCCCGCAGGCCGTCATGGCAGACCGGCCGGATCACCGTGGAACGGGTGGCCGAATGTTCATGGAATCGGTGGCCGAATGCTCGTGGAAAACACAGCCAGCACACAGTGCGCTCACCGTCGATTTGGAAAAGCTTGCCCCGCAGAGTTCCTCGGTGATGGCATTGACCTTGCGGGTCGATACTCCCTGCACCACCATCTCCATCAGCGCCAGGACGAACGCCTGCTCACTGCGCTGGTAACGACGGAAGATGTCGGTCGAAAAACTTCCGTCCCGTGTCTGCGGTACCTGGAGGGTGACAGGGCCAACCCGCGTATAAAGTGTACGAGGCCGGTACCCGTTGCGATACCCCTGACGCTCTTCGGAGCGCTCGTGCTTGTCCGCCCCAAGGCTCTCAACGACCTGCGCCTCCAAAATCTGGTTCAAGACCGCCTCTATCAGCTTCGCAAGCCCATCCTGACCGCTCAAAAGTCCTGGCAAGAGATCCTTGCCGACGTTAACATCATACCCAGCCATCGCTTCGCTCCTTCGGTGAAAAACGTCTCAGAATCGTCTTCTACCGAGCCGAAGTGGTGGCTGCCCACCTCGGAATTTACAGCACTTTACGGACGTAACCAAGGCACATCGCGAAGCGATGATCTAAATGAAAACTGGTACGCATATTCCTTGTTTAAGGTATCCCATGAGAC
>CAIZKE010000033.1 GCA_903933475.1 uncultured Alphaproteobacteria bacterium
ACCGTCGCCAGCGACAGCCTCCGCGTCGCCGCCCGCAAGTTCGTCATCGCCACGGGCTCCCGGGCCTCCGTTCCCCCCATCCCGGGACTGGACGCCACGCCCTACCTGACCAATGAGACCGTCTTCGAACTCACCGCCCTGCCGGAGCGCCTGATCGTCCTGGGTGGGGGCCCCATCGGGGTCGAGCTTGGACAGGCCTTCCGCCGGCTCGGGTCCGAGGTCGTCATCGTCGAAGCCGACGACATCCTGGGCCGGGAGGATCCAGAGGCCGCCGAGGTGGTGCGCCGCCAGCTGCTCGCCGACGGTGTCGAGATCCTTGCCGGCGGCCGGGCGCTTCGGGTCGAGCCGGGGCCGGTTGTGATCGTGCAGTCAGGGGACCAGGAGGTCCGGGTCACCGGCTCCCACCTGCTGGTCGCCGTGGGACGCACGCCGTCCCTGGAGGGGCTGGACCTGGAGGCCGCCGGGATCGCCTACGACCGGCAGGGCGTGCGCACCGACCGCTCCCTTCTCACCACCAACCGCCGGGTCTTCGCCATCGGCGACGCCGCCGGGCGGGGCCAGTTCACCCACCTGGCCGGTGCCCATGCCTCTCTGGTGGTGCGGAGAGCCCTCTTCGCCCTGCCGGTCAACGCCGACGCTCTGCATGTGCCGAGGGTGACCTACTGCGACCCCGAGGTGGCGGCGATCGGTCTTGGCGAGGCCGAAGCGCGCCGTCTCCACGGGGAGGAACTCCGTATCCACGTCTTCGAGTTTGCCGAGAACGACCGCGCCCAGGCGGAAGGCGACGTGCGCGGCTTCGGCAAGCTCGTCACCACCGCTCGCGGCAAGGTCCTGGGCGTCACCCTGGTGGGCCGCCATGCGGGGGACCATATCCACCTCTGGTCCCTGGCCCTGACCTCCGGGCTGAAGCTCAGCCAGATGACGGGGATGATCGCGCCCTATCCGACCCGCGGCGAGATCAACAAGCGCCTCGCCAGCCAGTTCTTCACCCCGGCCCTGTTCTCCGACCGGACCCGGAAGCTGGTGTCAGTCCTCAAGCACTTCGCCTGAGGTCGCCCGCAGGCCGTCGATGAAGCCAAGATCGAGCCGGCGCTTGAGGATGAGCGCGCCGCGCCCGAGGCTCCAGAGCCGGCCCCTCATTGCCAGTCCCGTCCCGTCGCCCAGGTCCAGGATGGAGAGCCAGCGCGACTGGGGCGCATAGGCCCGCATCCGGCTTCCCGTCCCCAGCGCCGCCAGGTTGTGCGCAAGTGTCGGGGCGGCCCGTACCCCGAACACCCCGGCCGGGGGACGCGGCGAACCGGTGATCACCGCGCAGTCACCGACAGCGAAGACGGCGGGGTCCCCCGGCGACTGGAGGGTCGGCCCGACCTCCAGGCGACCGTCCGCGGACAGTGGCAGGCCCAGGCCGCCGACGACGGCGGGTGCCCGCAGGCCCGTGGCGAGGACCAGGAGGTCGCAGGGCAGGGCTCTCCCATCGGAGAGCAGGACCTCCCCCGGTCGTCGGCTGGTGGCCTCGCCCGACACCTCAAGGATCCCGCGGCTCTGGAGCGCCGCCGAGAGCCTTTCCAGGGCCCGACCGGGCGCCCAGTCCGGCGTCGACGGCCGGAGGATCACCACCCGGGGCGACAGGCCCGACCGCTCTATCCGTCCGGCGAGCGCGGCGGCCACCTCAAACCCCGTGGGCCCGCCGCCGGCCACCACGATGGACGGCGAAACGCCATCTGCAAGGTGGTCGTCCAGTCGCGCGCGGAGGCCGGAAAGGCTCGAAAGCGGCTTGACCGGCCAAGTCTCGCCCTCGCCCGAACAGTCACCTCCGCCGTCCGTGACGCTCCCTATGTTGAACGAGACGGCGTCGTAGGCGAGGTCCTGCCCGTCGGAAAGGCGCAGGCGCCGGGCCTGCCGGTCAACGGTCGCCACATTGCCCGCGATGTGCGGGACGTCAAAGCGGGCGGCGAGGGCGGCGACGTCCAGGACGGCCCTTCCGGGCGGGAGGGCCCCCGACAACACGGCGGTCGCCAGGCCCGAATAATGGAAGGTCCCGGGGGATACCAGGATGGGCTCCACCCCGGCCGCCCGCAGGGTGCCGGCGCGCCCCAGCACCAGGAGATGAGCGTGTCCCGCTCCCGCAAGGACGACGCGGACGCGTGTGCGGCTCACCCTCAGTGCGGCTATCCGCCCGCTGCCCGGACCTTCAGGCTCGCCAGGAAGGCCTCGATCCGGGCGGCGTTGGCGCCGATGTCGCTGAGGCCGACACGCGAGGTGGAGCGGACGTCCACGACAGAGCCTCCGCTTGCCCCAGGCCGGACACGGATGGCGACGTCGTCCTTGAAGCCGAACCAGAAGGTTTCCGCGGTCGCTTCGATCACGCCTCCGCCCGGGTTGGAGGTCGTCAGCGTCCAGCCCTGGGCCTTGGCCTCGGCTTCGGCCGCTGCGGCGACCCGGTCCGGGCTCGTGGGAAGGGCCAGGGAGCGCACGGCGGGATAGGCCTCGTGCCCGACCTGCCCGAGGGTCTTGGCAGCCAGTGCGGCGAAGCCGGGGCCCTTGTAGGCGGGAAGGCTACCCATCGGCGCGTCCATGGCGTTCACCGGGTTGGCCCCTGCAGCCTGCCGGGTGGCCATGACGGCCGAGGAGAAGACCGGCGGGTCGACGATGTCGGTGGCGACGTCATGGATCGGGGGAATACGCGCCGACCGGGACTGGACCTGACCCACATAGGCCAGGGCGAGGACGGGGACCAGAAGGCCGGCCAGGGCCATCTGCCAGCCAGTGCGCGGCTTCCGGAAGACGGTGACTGCTGTCGCAGCGAGGCCCAGGAGGAGGGTGAGCCCGATCAGCGGCGCGCCGATCTGTATGATCATCTTCATGAGCCCGGTCTGCCAGGACCAGAGGCCGAACTTCACGCCCAGCGCCGCGGCCATGAAGTAGAGGGGTAGGAGGAGGGAAACGATCAGCGAGGCGCGGGCCAGCTTGAGTTTCATGCGGGGACCTTCAGATCTGCGCGCGCCCGGCGGGCGCGCATTCTCAGGGTCATCGAAACACACGCCGGGCGATCACGCTACGCTGGATGACCGTGAGGAGGCACAGGCCTGAGAAGATGACGGCGATCTGCGGGAATGCAGCGGGCCAAAGGCACATCAGGACGAAGGCCAGGAGGGTCTCTGCGCCCTCGGCCAGACCCGTACTGTAGAAGAAGCTCTTGGGCCCATGGGTCCGGGTTTCCAGGCCCTGCTTGGCGGCCAGCGTCGCGTAGGCCAGGAAGCTCACCGCCGTCAGGGTGAAGGACGCGACCAGCAAGAGGGCGAAGGGCAGGTTCCCTGGCGCCGCGAAACCAAAGCCCACAGGTACGGCAAGGTAGAAGACATAGTCGCAGACGATGTCGAGATAGCCGCCGAAGTCCGTTGGCCGGCCGGCCCGGGCGATGGCACCGTCCAGGCCGTCCAGCAGGCGGCTGGCGAGGACCAGGGCCAGACCCGCCAGGGGTTGGCCGAGGCCGATCGCAAGGCCCGCCAGGGCACCAAAGGCCGCACCTGCGACCGATACCTGGTTGGCGCTTACGCCCCGGCGGGCGAGGGCGGTGCCCATCCGGTCCAGGGCGGGATTGATCAGGGGACGAAGGCGGGCGTCGAACATGGCGGTCAGCGGACCAGGGTCACGAGGCCGATCACCGCCCCGGTCATGGCCGAGGCCATGTTCCCGGCGACCCAGGACTTCATGCCGAGACCCGCGGCCTCCGCCCGCCGGGACGGGGCGAGGGTTCCGATGGTCGAGACGAGGAGGCCGACGCTGGCCAGGTTGGCCACGCCGCACAGGGCGTAGGTCACGATGAGCTGGCTGCGCGGATCCAGGCTCCCGGCGGGCAGGGCCGCCAGGTCCATGTAGGCGACATACTCGTTCAGTATGGTCTTGGTCCCCATCAGGGCACCCGCCTGGGGCGCCTGGTCCCAGGGCACGCCCAGGGTCCACATCAGGGGCGCGAACAGCCAGCCGAAGATACGTCTCAGGCTCAGGGGCTCGCCCTGCACCGCGGGCGCCAGGGCCAGGACCTGGTCCGCCAGGGCCACCAGGGCGAAGATGACGATGATCATGCCGATCACCGCCAGGAACAGCTGTACCCCGTCCATGGTCCCGCGGACGATGGCGTCGATGCTGCTGTCGTAGCGCAGGCCCGTCTCCTCGACCGAGGCCTCTGTGGAGCCGCCGCCCGGCACCATCAGCCGGGCGATCAGGATCGCCGCCGGCAGGGAGATCAGGGACGCCGAGATCATGTGACCCACGGCGTCCGGCACCGTCCTGGCCAGGGTCTGGGCGTAAAGGACCAGGATGGCACCCGAGATCGTCGCCATCGCCAGGGTCATGACGGCGAACAGTTCGGACCGGCTCATTCGCTCGAAATAGGCGCGAACCACCAGGGGCGCCTCGACCACGCCGAGGAAAATGCTGGCCCCGCTGCTCAGTCCTACCACCCCACTGACGCCCAGGGTGCGGCGCAGGGCCCAGGACAGGCCTGCAACGATCCTCGACAGGACGCCCCATTGCCAGAGCAGGGCGGCCAGGGCCGAGTAGACGATGATCAGGGGCAGGATCTGGAAGGCGATGATCATGGGTGACCCCGCGCCTTCCTTGAGTACGAAGGGCGCGGGTGCACCTCCGGTGTAGCCGAACATGTAGCTGGAGCCGACCAGGGTGGCCTTTTCGATCGCCGCCACGGCGTGGTTCGCGAGACCGATGACCGACCAGACGAAGGGAACCCGGACCACCACCAGGGCGATCAGGGCCTGAAGCAGTAGCGCCCCGAGGATCCACCGGAGTCCAGGCCGGGCCCGCCGGTCTTCCGACAGGGCCCAGGCACCCAGGGTGATCAGGGCCATGCCGACCAGCCCCTGCGACTGCTGCAGGATCTCCGTGACCACCGACATGCCATCCTCCCGCGCCCGATGACCCTGCATACCCCCGCCCTTGGCCCGCCGTGAACCGGATTCCGCCAGGAGGTTTGATGGGCGGCATTCGCCCCCGCGCTCAGCCGGCGCTGACCAGGCTCCAGCCCAGGTCTTCCCCGGCGTGGAAGGGCACAAGGTCGGCGGCCGCCAGGCGCAGCTGTTCCGGAACTGGCGAGGTGCGCCGCTCCAGGGTCACGGTCCCGGTGTTCAGCGGTAGGCCATAGAAGCGCGGGCCGTTCTCTGAGGCGAAGGCCTCCAGCCTGTCCAGGGCACCTTCCGCCTCGAAAATCGCCGCATAGCTTTCCAGGGCGAAGGGGGCATTGAAGATGCCAGCGCAGCCGCAGGACGTTTCCTTGTCGCCCACCGGGTGCGGCGCCGAGTCGGTGCCGAGGAAGAACTTGGGCGAGCCGGAGGTGGCGGCCCTGCACAGGGCCAGCCTGTGGGGCTCGCGCTTGGCGATGGGCAGGCAGTAGAAGTGGGGCCGGATCCCGCCCTCGAACATGGCGTTGCGATTGATGGCCAGGTGGTGCGGGGTGATGGTCGCCGCCACGTTCGGCCCCGAGGCCTCGACGAAGGCGACGGCGTCAGCCGTGGTGATGTGCTCGAACACCACCTTCAGGCCAGGAAAGTCGACGATCAGGCCCTTGAGGACCCGGTCGATGAAGACGGCCTCCCGGTCGAAGATGTCGACCTCGTGGTCCGTGACCTCGCCATGGATCAAGAGGGGCATGCCGATCCTTTGCATGACCTCCAACGCGCCTTGGATGTGGCGAACGTCCGTGACGCCCGCCGCGGAGTTGGTGGTGGCGTGAGCTGGATAGAGCTTGCAGGCGGTGAAGACGCCCTCGGCAAAGCCGCGCTCCACCTCGCCCGGGTCCATCCCGTCCGTCAGGTAGCAGGTCATCAGGGGCGTGAAGTCGAGACCGGGCTCCACCGCCGCCAGGATGCGCTCGCGGTAGGCTCGTGCGGCCGCGACCGTGGTCACCGGCGGCTTTAGGTTAGGCATGACGATGGCCCTGGCGAACTGCCGGGCCGTGTAGTTGACCACCGAGGCCAGCATGGCGTCGTCGCGCAGGTGGACATGCCAGTCGTCCGGCTGGCGAAGGGTCAGGCGTTCGATGGCGGCCCCGGTGCGGCCAGTAAGCGCAGGGCTCTCAGACGACGGCATGGACGGGAATCTCCGGAAACAATTGCCGCGCCCATGATGGCTCAGTGGCGGGCTGAAACCCAGTGGAATTGACCGTGCCCCGAGCTCCCGCCCGCCGCTGAAACCGGAGGCTCCGGAGCCGCTGCGCCGCGACGGCTTGAAGATTGGCCTTTCGACACATATCTCTTTCGGGACAAAACAATGGGGTGCTCCAATTCCAATTCCTGATCCTGCTTTGATCCGCCGGGTGTCCGCCGCCCTGTTCGTTCTGGTGCTGGTGCTCGTGGCCATCATCGTCGCTGGCAAGACCGTCGAACCCGGCAATGCCGGAGTGAAGATCCGGACTCTCGGGCCGTCGGCCGGCGTGGACGCCCAGCCCCTGCCCTCGGGCTGGCATTTCCGCAGCGTGGGAGAGCGGATTGTCGAGTTTCCGGTGATCCAGCGGACCTACAGCTACACCCGCGAGGCCGATGAGCGCGGTCCCCAGAACGAGGAGATCGCCTTCGCCGACAACACCGGCCTGCCGATGACCGCCGACGTGGCCATCACCCTGCAGGTCTCCCCCGGTTCGGCGCCCAAGCTCTACGAGACCTACCGCCTGACCTTCGACCAGTTACTGGACGGGCCGATCCGCAATGACGTGCGCTCGGCCATCGCAGCCGAGGCCGAGAAGGTGAATGTCGACGCCCTCTACTCGGGCGGCCGCCAGTTGGTGATCCAGCGCGCCCTCGCCCGGGTTGCCGGCAAGTGGGCGAAATTCGGCGTGGTGGTCAGCCAGCTCGACTGGATCGGCACCATCCGCTACCCGGACGTTATCCTCCAGGCCATCCAGGCCAAGACCCGGACCGACCAGGAGACCCTGACCGCGCGCTCCCAGGTCGCCAAGGCCCAGGCCCAGGCCGAGGCGCAGATCGCTGCCGCCCGTGGCGAGGCGGAGTCCATCCGGATCATCAATGAGGCCCTCTCGGCGAACCCACGCTACGTCGACCTGAAGGCCGTGGAGAAGTGGGACGGCAAGATGCCCCAGGTCACGGGTTCCGGCGGCGCGCCCTTCATCAACCTTCGCGACAACGCCCGCTGATCTGCCAGTTCGACGGGTCGGCCGCTCTACCCGAAGTCTAGGGTTAGCTGGACAGCGCCTGCGGGCTTGGCCCGGCCTCGCCGGCGATCCCCCGCCCCGTTCAAGCCGGACTTTCGGCTTCCGTGGCGGGCGGCGATGACCCGGGCGGTGCCCTTGTGGCGGCTGTCGCGGCGCAGGGCGTGGAGGGTTTCCCGGGCCGCCCGCATGGCCTCGGCGTTGTCGACGACGGGGGCGGGATAGGCGAGGCTGGCCGCCCCCTCCCAGCGCCAGGGCTCATGGACGAAGGCGTCAGGAACGGCCGAGAGTTCGGGAACCCAGGCCCGGACGAAGGTGCCTTCGGGATCCTGGTCATGGCCCTGCTTCACGGGGTTGTAGATCCGGAGCGTATTGATGCCCGTCGTGCCTGACTGCATCTGCACCTGCGGCCAATGGATTCCTGCCTCGTAGTCCACGAACTTCCGCGCCAGGTGCAGGCCGCTCTCCCGCCAGGGAAGCCAGAGGTGATAGCTGGCGAAGGACATCAGCATGGCGCGCATGCGGAAATTGATCCAGCCATGGGCGTCCAGCGCCCGCATGCAGGCGTCGAGGAAGGGATAGCCGGTCAGGCCCCGGCTCCAGGCCTCAAGGCGGTCCGGATCCGCGTCGCTGGGGCGGACGCCGTCGTAGGCGCGGTGCAGGTTCTCGAACTCGATCCTGGGCTCGTCCTCCAGCTTCTGGACGAAGTGACAACGCCAGTGCTGGCGCCCCGAGAAGGAGGCCAGGGACGCTCGCCATCGTCCTGCGTCGACGGCGCCTGACGCCCGGAGTTCGCGCTGGTGCGCCCAGGTGGCCTGGGCAACTTCCCGCATGGAAATCGTTCCCCAGGTGAGGTGGGGCGAGAGCCGCGAACTGGACGCGTAGGCCGTGAGGGGGCTCGACATCTCCCGGCGATAGTCGCGGCCGCGCCCGGAAAGGAAGCTGTCCAGAACTTCAAGCGCCGCAGTGCGCCCGCCCTTCTGGCGATGGGGACAGGGATCGGGCGCGAGGCCGAGGTCGTCCGCCGACGGAATGCGACCCGGCCAGTCGCCGCCGAGGGGTACAAGCGCCTCGGGCGGGGGTGTCACCGGCCTGGCCATGTCCCGGTCCCAGGCCTGGGCCCAGCCGTTCCTCGACTTCAGCCGGCGGATCACGCCGAACTGGCGTTCCTCGCGCCAGGGGATCCCAGCCGCCTTCGACCAGGCACCTACGGCCAGGTCCCGGGCGTAGGTCCAGCCGTTTCCGGTCTCCTCGTGGCTCCAGAGGCCGGCAATGCCGTGACGCTCATGGATCCGGCCCAGCACCTCCAGCGCCTCGCCGACCTCGACCAACAGGGGTTGGCCCAGCCGGGCCAGCGAAGCCGCCAGCTCGCCGAGGCATTCCGCTGCAAAGGCCCACTGCCGCCCCGAGGCGTCCGGCTGGGCCCAGAGCCCGGGCTCGACGATGTAGAGGGGAAGCACGGGCCCGGCGCTGGCGGCGAGGGCCAGAGGGCGGTGGTCCGCGATGCGCAGGTCGCGCTTGAACCAGACCACCTGCAAGGGACCCCTCATCGGGACCTCTCCTGTTCCAGAAAGGCCGGGATCTGCTTGCGGAAGGCGAAGAAGCCCGCCGTCGCATGGGGCCAGAGTCGGGTGTCCCAGTCCCTGCGGACCTGGATGAGGCGCGCACCCTCGGCCTCAAGGCCCCGCGCAACCTGTGCCAGGGCGTCCGCCGTGGGGCCTACAGGCGCATAGGGCGTGACAAGGGTCCGCACCCGCGCCGCCTGGGCTGCCGCGACCAGGGACCCGGCGTCGAGGCGGTCCAGGAGGGTTACCGGCCCCTCCACTCGCCCGGCCAGGCGATCGGCTGCGTCCATTGCCGCGCCGGCCACGAACTGGCGGGCGGCCTCGCCAAAGCACAGGCGGGGATCCGACGTGACGACCGCAGCGGCCGCCCCTGCCGGGTCGATCCCTCCGAGGTCGGGGGTCAGGTCCTCCGGCGTCACCAACAGCAGGAAGGGTCCCGGAGGCGGGGCGCTTGCGGCGGAAGGAAGGCCCGCCGGGGGTTCGGGCACCGGCTCCACCAGGGCAGAGGCCTCCGTCGCCAGGCCCGAGGGGGCAAAGCGGCCCCCGGTGAAGCGGGCGATGTTCTCCCGGGTCGCCAGGTAGGTTTTTCCCGGGGTCTGGAGGCCCGCGACCCACCGCCAGGACAGGGTGTTGCTGGCCGGGTCGGCGTCGACGAGCCGGCGCAGGAAGAGATCCGCCCCCAGGGCCCAGGGCAGTCGCAGGGTGAAGATCCAGATCGAGGCGAACCACATGCGTGCGTGGTTGTGCAGGTATCCGGTCTGGGCGAGTTCGCGGGCCCAGTCATCGAAGCCCTCGACGCCGGTGCGGCCCGCCTCGGCGTCGTCGAGGGCCCGCCAGTCAGCCAGGCCATCCCGCTGGCGGTCGCGCGTCTCCAGGAACCGCGACCAGGTGGAAGGCCGCATTTCCAGCCAGCCCTTCCAGTAGGTGCGCCAGAGCACCTCCTGGATGAACTTGTCCGCACCGGCGGGACCCTGGGCCTGCAGGACCGCGTCGACCACCTCTGCCTCTGAGATCACCCGGTGGCGGAGGTAGGGGGACAGCCGCGAGACCGCGCCCGGTTCACCGGGTCCCGGGTCCAGGTTTCGGCCCTCCGCATAGGCGCGTCCCGCCGCCGGGACAAAGCCGGCGAGACGCTCCAGGGCGGCCTGGCGGGTCGGCGGGAACATCCCGGATTCTGGCACGACGTCCCTCTGATCCCGTCATCGGCACGGAGCGGCCTGGGACCAGGTCCCTGCCGAGCATATGTCCCCACACCTCAGGCGAGGGAAGGGGGCACCTCGGGATCGCGTCGCTCAAGGTCGCTGACGTCCCCCGCCGCCGCGATGATCGCCTCTGCCAGGGCCGGAACCTCTGAGTCGTCGACGGTCCGCAGGTCGATGAGGACCCGGTCCTGCTCGATCCGTCCCAGCACCCGGGTCGGTCCGGTACGCAGGCGAAGCGCCAGGTCCTCGGTGCTGAGCCGCGGGTGGCTGAGGGCGAGGGCCCGGCCAGGCAGGGCCTGCATGGGCAGGGCCCCGCCGCCGGCATAGCCCTCGGTCTCGACGATCTCCGCCCCAAGATCCGCAAGGCCCTCGACCCGCGCCCTGAGGTCTTTCGCCCGGGCGGTCAGCGTTGCGGCGTCCTGGGCCAGCAGGCGCAGGACGGGAATCCGCTGGAAGGGGTCGGAGGGCGGGCGATAGAGCCGCAGGGTAGCGGCGAGGGCGGCCACCGACAGCTTGTCCAGCCGCAGGGCCCGGGCCAGGGGGTGGGCCTCCAGCTGGTCGACCAGGGCCCTGCGCCCGGCGGCGAGGCCGGCCTGGGGCCCGCCCAGCAGCTTGTCCCCACTGAAGAGCACCAGGTCCACGCCCGCCCTGAGACTGGCCTGGACGGTAGGCTCGTCCGGGATGCCAAAGGGCGAGAGGTCCACGAGGGCGCCGCCCCCCAGGTCTTCCACCAGCAGCAGGCCGTGGGCATGAGCGAAGTGGGCCAGGCTCTCCAGGGAGGGCGCGCTGGTGAAGCCCAGGATCCGGAAATTGCTGGGATGGGTGCGCAGGATGACCCGGGCGTCCGGATGGTCGGCCAGGGCCTTCTCGTAGTCGCGCAGGTGGGTCCGGTTTGTGGTCCCCACCTCGACCAGGCGCGAGCCGCCCTGGGCCACCACGTCCGGTATGCGGAAGCCGCCGCCAATCTCCACCAGCTCGCCTCGGGAGACGATGACCGGTGCTCCTTTCGCCACTGCGGCCAGGGCCAGCAGCACGGCGCCGGCGCAGTTGTTCACCGCCATTCCCGCCTCGGCGCCGGTCATCTCGGCGATCAGGGGATCGAGGTGCGCCTGTCGTGAGGACCGCCGGCCGGTGTCGAGGTCGAGCTCCAGGTTGGCGTAGCCCGCCGCCGCCGCCGCCGCCGCCATCGCCTCTGGCGCCAGGGGCGCCCGCCCGAGGTTGGTGTGGATCACCACGCCGGTGGCGTTGATCACCGGGAAGAGGGTCTCGCGGACACCCTCGGCCAGCCGCGCCTCTACGGCTTCCAGGAGGGCGCCGGTCGTCGGGAGGACGTCGGGGTCGACGGAAAGGCGGGTCCGGGCCTCGGCCAGGACTGCGCGGACGACGCGGGTCAGGGCTGCGGTGCCGTACCGGGCCTTCAGCGGCCGGGCGACGGGGTCATCACAGAGGGTGCCCACGGCCGGAAGGCGGCGGCGGGGGTCCGGTCGGGCGGCCTTCGGGGTCCTCAGCGTCACGACGCGTCTCCCTCTCCGGGCCGGACTATAGGGAGGCGGAGTGACGCCGGGCAAGCGAGGCGGATGACCTCGGCCCCGGTTCGACGTAGGGAGTCTTCATGCGCTGCCTCCATCCGGGACACATCCGGTGACCGCCGCCCCGCCTCCACCTCTTGGCCTGGCGGTGATCGGGCACGTCAACCACGGCAAGACGGCCCTGGTCCGCGCCTTGACCGGCATGGAGACGGACCGCCTGCCGGAGGAGAAGGCCAGGGGCCTCTCCATCGCCCTGGGCTTTGCCTTCCGCGAGGACCCTGATGGTGACGTCGACTTCCTGGACGCCCCCGGCCACGAGGACTTCATCCGCGCCATGGTCATGGGCGCCGCCGGTGCCCGGGCGGTCCTGCTGGTCGTCTCCGCGGTTGAGGGCTTCGGCCGGCAGACCCGTGAGCACCTGAGGATCGCCGGCCTCCTGGGCCTCAGGGACGGCCTTGTCGCGGTGACCAAGGCTGACCTCGTTCCGCAGGAGGCCCGCGCCGACCTCCAGGCCCGGATCGGGGTTGAGCTGGAGGCGACCTTCCTGGCCCCGGCACCCGTCGTCTTCTGCTCGGCCGTGACCGGGGAGGGACTTGGGAACCTCGATCGCGAAATCCGCGACCTGGCCCTGCGAATCCCCCCGCCGGAGACCCTGCCGGGTGCCTTCCTGCCCCTCGACCGGGTCTTCACCCTGGCCGGGGCGGGAACCGTGGTCACCGGCTCCCTGCAGGGTGCGGACCTCGAACGGGGGGACGAGGTGGTCCTGGAGCCCTCCGGCCGTAGGGTCCACCTGCGCCAACTGCAGGTCCATGGCGAGGCGGTCGCGACGGCGCGCGCGGGCGGCCGGGCGGCGGCGGCCCTGCGCGGGGTCTCCCCGGACGAGGTGAGGGTTGGCGAGGTCCTCTGCAGCCCGGGCATCTTCCCGCCAACCCTGCGGGTGGATGCGCAGATCGCCCTCTCGCCGGAGGCCGCCCGGCCGCTTCGGTCCGGGGACGAGGTGCGCGTGCTCTGGGGCGCACGCCAGGACCTCGCCCGGGTGCGCCTGATTGGCGAGGCGCCTCTGGAGCCCGGATCCTCGGGCCTGGCCCAGCTCCGCTTCAGTGGCCCCGTCCCCGCCCATGCCGGCCAGCGCCTCCTGCTCCGCCGGCCCTCGCCCGCCGGGACCCTGGGCGGCGGCCGGGTGCTGGACCCCATCGCCCCCCTGCTCCGGGCCCGGACCCTGGAGGCCCGCCGCGACCTCCTGCTCGCCGCCTCGGAGGGTGGAGTTGAAGACATCGCTGCAGCCCTCGCCCGGCGGGACGGCGGTGCGGTGTCCGTGGCCGAGACGGCCCGTCTTTTGCGCGCGCCCGCCGAAGAGGTCCGCTCGCGACTGGCCCAAACCCTCGTACGCCTGGACGACGGCCTCTTCGCCCAGGCGCTCGCCGTGGAGGCGGCGGCTCAGGCCTATCTCGACCAGCTCGCCGAGGCCCACCGGGCCCAGCCGACCCGGGCCTTCGTCGCCCTCGGTGCCCTTCGTGGCGGCCTGCAACGCATCCTGTCCCGGGAGCTCATCGCCCATGTGGAGGGCCGGCTCGCCGCCGAGGGCGGAATCCAGATCGTGCGCGGCCAGGCGGCCCTGAAGGACCACGACCCCTTTGCCGCCCTGTCGCCGGGCCAGCTGTCCCGCCTCGGGGAGATCGAGGCCGCCCTGCGGGAGGGCGGCATGACCCCGCCGGACGCCGCCGGCCTCGTCGCCGAGGGGGAGTCCGCGGGTCTCCTCGGCCTGCTGGTGGAGTCCGGGCGGGTTGTCTCCCTGCGTAACCACGCCCTTCGCCAGACCCTGGTCTTCCACCTGGAGGCCCTGGACGGCGCCCTTGCGGACCTGGAGGCGGCCTTCCCGCCGCCGGCGGAATTCACCACCGGCGAGGCCCGGGCGGCCCTGTCCACCTCCCGCAAGTTCATCGTCCCGGCCCTGGAGTTCCTCGACTCCCGGGGCGATACGATCCGTCGTGGGGACGTCCGCCAGGTCGTTCCGCAAAGAAAGCGCTTCGGGGTGCCGCCGGTCCCGCACTAGTGTCGACGGTGATGGAGGTGACTGGAGTCTGGTGGCTTCCCCGGTCTTCAAAACCGGTGACACGCCTCACCGGCGTGTGGTGGGTTCGATTCCCATCCACCTCCGCCACCCTAGCTGCCGGGCTGGTGCCCCTGTGACCCTGAGGACGGACCCATGACCGACACCCCGCCCGCCTTCACCCTCCAGGACCTCAAAGGCGTTACGCGAAGCTTCCCCACGGGTCGGCCGAGCCTCATCTGCTTCGCCAAGGAGGACTGCGCCACCTGCAACCTCGTTGCGCCCCTGCTGGAGGCCTTTCATCAGGCCTGGGGCGAACATGCCGACGTCTGGATGGTCGCC
Source organism: uncultured Alphaproteobacteria bacterium (assembly GCA_903933475.1). Classification (GTDB taxonomy): domain Bacteria; phylum Pseudomonadota; class Alphaproteobacteria; order Caulobacterales; family Caulobacteraceae; genus Phenylobacterium. The sequence goes on from CAIZKE010000033.1 coordinate 13,869, forward strand.
CAGGCCCGGGACGGGGCCGAGATCCTGCGCGATCGCCACGGCCTGACCCTGCCCATCCTGGACGACGGTGCCCTGCGGACCTCCCTGGCCTGGGACTTCGAGAGCGTTCCGGCGGTCTTCTGGACGGGCACCGAGGGGGCGACGGCCCCTGTGATGGAGGGCTTCGTCAAGGCTGAGTGGCAGGCCCTGTCCGCCCATATTTCCGACGCGCTCGGGACGCCGGCGCCCCAGGTGGACTGGGCTGGCCTGCCGGACTGGCGGCCGGGGTGCGGCTCCAAGCACCTCGATCCCGACATCCACGACCGTCTGGTGGCGGAGGCCGAGGGCAGCCCGATCCGGGCCCGGCGCATCGAGATTGCCGGTTCCGACGACATCGATGAGTTCATGTTCGATCAGGGCTTCAGCGACGGCCTGCCCCTGGTCCCGCCGACGCCGGAGCGGGTGATCCGCATGCTGGCGGGCACGACCCGGGACCCGCAGGACATCGTCGCCATCGTGCCGCCCAACATGGCCCCGGCCACGGTGGAAAAGGTCGCCATCAACGCCGTGATGGCCGGATGCCGGCCTGAATACCTGCCCGTGGTGATCGCCGCCCTGGAGGCGGTCTGCACGGACGAATTCAACATGCACGGGGTCAATGCCACCACCATGGGGGCCTCGCCCGTCCTGGTGGTCAACGGCCCGATCCGGCATCGGATTGGCATGAACATGAAGCTGGCCGCCCTGGGCGCCGGCAACCGCGCCAACGCCACCATCGGCCGCGCGCTTCGCCTGGTCGTCCGCAACCTTGGCGGGGCCCGTCCCGGGGGCGTCGACCGCTCGACCCTCTCCAGCCCCATGAAGTTCACCATGTGCTTCGCCGAGTGGGAGGAGGGCTCGCCCTGGGATCCCCTCCACGTGGAGCGCGGTTTCCAGCGCGAGGACTCGGTAGTCACCGCCTTCGCCATGACCAGCGGTCCGGTACAGATCGTCGACCAGGAGTCCCGCAGGCCTGACCAGATCGCCGGGACCCTCGGCCTGGGCCTGGAAGGCATGTTCCTGCCCAAGATCCACCGGATGCCGGTAGACGCCCTGCTGGTGGTCTGTCCGGAGCATATCAACACGCTGACCGTCGACGGGGCCTATCCCAAGGACCGGCTCCGCGCCCGCATCCAGGAGGTCACCTCGAGGCCGCTGAGGGAGATGGTGTCCAACGACGTCTCCGGCGCCGGGATCCCGGCCGCCTCCGCCGCCAAGATGACGGCGGAGATGCTCGCGACTCCGGCCCCGAAGTTCGCCGACGGCAGATACATCCACATCGTCGTGGCAGGTTCTGAGGCCGGGAAGTTCTCGGCCGCCTTCCACGGCTGGGTCACGGGCGCCATGGGTTCAACGGTCGTTTCCAGGAAGATCGACTGCTGATAGCGTCACATTCGGAATTCGGAGGACATCGATGACCACAATCCTGGATCCGACCGACGAGCGTGTGCCCGTCGAGCGCCAGATCACACCACGAACAGGAAGCATCCCGGGGGTGATCGGCCTTCTGGACATCAGCAAGCCCCGGGGCAATGTGCTCCTCGACGAGTTGGAGCGCCTGCTGGCCGCACGCTTCCCGGACAATGAGATCCGGCGCTACGCCAAGCCGACCTTCACCAAGCCCTGTCCCACGGACCTGCGGCTGAAGATCAAGGCGGAATGCAGCGTCCTGGTGGAAGCCCTCGCCGATTGAGGATCCTGCACGACGTGCAGTCTGCACGACACTGTATGGTTCGAGATCCAGGGGCTTCCCGCCGTCACCATCGCCTCCAGCGAGTTCGCTGAGGCCGCTGAGGTCCAGCGCCGGGCGCTGGGCATGGAGGGCGCGCGCTACCTTCTGGTGGATCACCCGATCCAGGACGCCACCGATGACGAGATGCGCGCCAAGGCGCAGGCCGTTGTCGACCACGTCGTCGCGGCCCTGACCGTCTGACCCGGCCCCTGCCGGCCGTGGTCCGTCGCCTCTGGGTTGGGGCGGGGCCTCGGTTGGCAGGCTGTCATGAGCGCCGGAAGGGAGGAATCCTTTCCGGGACACGGGGTTCCCCCGGATGGCCTGACGCCTTGCGTGAACCGAGATTTATTGAAACAAAAGTCAAAAGACGGGGGGCGCTGGGTCGCGGAATCCCCCGGGGGGAAACGGAATGAATGCGATCACGCCGACCGCCACAACGTCGCCTAAGGTTGCCGACCTGGACGTCCAGCGCGCCTACCTAGAGGCCAATACGGGAATCCGGGGGCTGGAGATCCTGGCCCCGGGCGACGCGGCCCACGCCCCCGAGCTTTTCCGCCGGGACGGTTTCGTGGTCATCGCTGATGTACTGGACAGCGCCCAGGTCGAGTTCCTGGCCCGGGGCTGCCGGGAGGTTGCCGACGAGATTCTCGCCCTGGATACAGACCTAAGGGGCAACCGGGGCTCGCACCGTTACTCCTTCGGTGGCTCCAGTCTGACGCGAAGCCAGTTGCATCGGCCCGAGTGGCGCATGCTGCTCGACAACGACATCGTCAATGCGGTGGTCACAGCAATCTTCCAGTCGCCCGACTTCGTCCTGCGGGCGGCCAGCGGCGACTTCTGCATGCCGGGGGCGACTGGGTACCAGCCCCTGCATTCCGACATCCGCGACTGGAAGGATGGCGCTTCGACGCCCTACAGTGCCTTCCATGACCCCCGGGGGCAGCTGACCATCCGGGACCTGCCCTGTCCCTATGTCTGCGCCAACTTCCTGCCCCAGGAGGTGACCCGCCTGAACGGCCCGACGCGCCAGATCCCGGGCACACAGAACGCCCGCCATCGGATCCCCAGCCTGGCCGAGGAGCCGGAGTGGATGCGGCTGAGCACGGTCTGCCCGGCCCCCGCTGGCGCGGTCATGATCCGCGACGTCCGGGCCTGGCATGGGGGCACGCCCAACCTTTCCGATGCCATGCGGGCCATTCCGAACCTTGAGTTCTACGCCCCCTGGTTCCGCGAGCCCATCGTCCCGGGGATCAGCCATGCCGACTACCTGACCCTGTCCGAGACCGCCCGGAAGCGGGTCCAGCACTGCGTCCTGGACTCCAGCGAGACCCTGGTGACCGGTCCGACCCTCAGAGCCCCATGAAGTTCCGCCGCCTCGGGCGTACCGCCCTCCAGGTCAGCGAGATCTGTCTGGGGACCATGAACTTCGGGTCCCTGACCTCCCGCGAGGAGAGCTTCGCAATCCTGAATGACGCCCTGGAGGCGGGGGTCAACTTCATCGACACCGCTGACCAGTACGGCGGCCGGCTCGGCGTGGGTGCCACCGAGCGCCTGCTGGGGGAATGGCTGGCGGAGGACCCGGCCCGGCGGGCCCGCATCGTCCTGGCCACCAAGGTCCATGAGCCGATGTCGGAAGACGTCAACGACCGGGGCCTGTCGGCCCGGCACATCCAGAGGGCCTGTGACGCCAGCCTGAAGCGCCTGGGCGTCGACCACATCGACCTCTACCAGATGCACCACATCGACCGCTCGGCACCCCCCGAAGAGATCTGGCAGGCGATGGACCGCCTCATCGCCCAGGGCAAGATCACCTATGTGGGCTCCAGCAACTTCCCCGGCTGGGCCATCGCCCGGTTCAACGAGAAAGCCCTGGCATCCCACCGCCTAGGCCTGGTCTGCGAGCAGAGCCTCTACAACCTCGTCGAGCGCCGGGCCGAGCTGGAAGTGCTTCCCGCCTGCCAGGCCTACGGCGTCGGCGTGATCGCCTGGAGCCCGCTCGCGGGGGGTCTCCTGGCCGGGGCGTCCGGGGAGACTTCCGGTCGCCGGGCGGGCTCGCAGGCGCGCGATGCAGCCGGGATCCACGCCGCCCGTCTTGCCGCCTTCACCGCCCTCTGCGCCGACCTGGGTCAGGCGCCGGGCGTGGTCGCCATAGCCTGGCTCCTGCACCAGCCCGGGATCACCTCCGCCATCGTTGGGCCCAGGCGCCGGGACCAGTTCGCCGCCCTTCTGCAGGCACCGGGTTTGGGTCTTGACGAGTCCGCCCTGGCCCGGCTCGATGCAATCTTCCCAGCCTGTGGCGTAGCTCCCGAGGCGTATGCATGGTGACCAATCGATTGGACTGGCCCTCCGGCGAAGTCGAAGTGACTGGCGGAAGGCTATCCTATCACCGGACCGGCGGCGGCGGCCCGCCCATCGTCCTCTCGCACGGACTGACCGACAACGGCATGTGCTGGGCTCGCCTGGCCGAAGCCCTGTCGCCCGAATACGACCTCATCCTGCTGGACGCCCGGGGACATGGCGCAAGCTCGCGGCCTGGCGAGGCGGGAATATCCCCGGACATGCCCGGCCGGGACATCGCCGAGGCCATCAGGGCCCTTGGGCTCTCGGGCGTGATCGCCATGGGCCACTCGTTGGGCGCCCGGGCGACCGCCGCCTGCGCGGCGGAATTCCCCGACCTCATCCGCGCCGTCATCCTCGAGGACCCGCCCCTCGTCCCACCCATGGACGCCGAGACGGCCGCCAAGCGGCTGGCCCGCTTCAAGGACCAGGTGAAGCAGTTGAAGGACATGACCGAAGCCGAGCTGCTCGGCCTCGGGCGACGGCAGTCGCCAACCTGGGAAGCGCAGGAATTCCCCGCCTGGGTCGCCTCGAAGCAGCAGGTCTCCAGGAACGCCCTTCCGATCCTTCCGACCGCCTGGCAGGACGACATCCGCCGGATCCGGGTGCCGACCCTCCTCATCTACGGAGATGCTGAGAAGGGAAGCATGGTCGGGGCAGCCGAGGCGCGGGAAGCCCGCGAGATCAACACCGACCTTCGGGCGCTTCGCATCGACGGGGCGGGGCACAATGTCCGCCGGGAGAACTTCCCGGCCTACCTTCTCGCCGTCCGGAGCTTCCTGAGCGAGATCTAGTCCCCGAGTGCGCGATCCAGTCTAGTCTATGCCCATGGAACCCCTCTTCCGCCTGACCGGCGCCCGCCGGGATGACCCCGCCGTCTCAGCCTGGTTCGACGCCGGCGACCCGGGTCTCCGCCACCTGGCCCGCTTCTGGTTCGACCAGATTCGCGCCTGCGGTCTGGACGTCGTTGAATGCCTTCATGACCACCAGCCTACGGCCTGCGTCGCTGACGCAGCCTTCGCTTATGTCGCCGCCTACCGCACCCACGCGGCCGTAGGCTTCTTCCATGGGGCGGACCTGCCGGATCCCTGCGGCCTCCTCGAGGGAAGCGGTAAGCGGATGCGGCACGTCAAGCTGAGGTGGGGCCAGCCGGCACCGGAAGCGGCCCTCGCGGCAATGGTGATGGCGGCCTATGCGGATATCCGGGCCCGGCTGGACAGCGTCCCCTAGCGCCAGGCCAAGACGGGCTGTTCCAGCTCTGTTACCCGGGTGACGCGGCCGGCGACCAGTTCGCGCAGCTGGTAGACCACGGCCGCCGTCGGCGCGTGGATCCGGTATTCCTCCGAGATCCGGAGGCGGATCCAGGGGCTGGAAGCTCAGATGGGGCGTGAACTGGCGGCTGGAAGGCGGGGACCCAAGCCGAGGGCGACAAGTCCCGATGCCTTGAGTGAGGATCTATTTCATACAGTGTCGCCGTAACACCCTGGTCTGAAGCTCAGGACTTTCCGGCGAGGTCGGGGCGCGAGGCCAGAAACGCGGCTTTTTCAGCGGCGGTCAGCTTCTTTCCCGGCTTCATGCGCGACACCTTGGGCGTCGGCTTCGCAAATGTCCCGGGCTTTGGACTGCCCCCCGTGAGATCGGAGAGCCGCTTGACGGGAGGCTTCATGACAGCGTCCTCGAATGGGAATCAGGTGGTCACAGACTCGCAGATTTGGGCCCTCAGAACATCTGCTGCGTGACAGGGGTTTCAATTCGTCTCGGCCATGGGGGGTACGGTGACACTGTACGAAACCATGGTCCCGTAAGACTGAGTTCCTTCACCCTGGGGAGCGCCGCCGATGGCCAGACTGGCGCGCGTCGTTGTCCCAGGCCTGTCGCACAACACGTCCCGATGCCTTGAGTGATGATCTGTTTCCTACAGTGTCACCCTAACCCCTAGGTCAGCGCAAAAACGGAGGTGTGCCCGACGGCTTCACGGCTCGGGCGTATGACGATCTCCACGTCCTGCTCCAGGGCATTCAGGAAGCTCATCAGCTTCTCGACCGAGAAATGATCGAGCCGATAGTTGGCAAGCGCCGACACTTTGGATTGCGGGATGCGCAGGATGGCCGCTGTATCCGTCTGTTTGAGGCGACGTTCTTTCAGCAGAGCGTTCACGGCCATCGCCAGCCGCGTCTTGGTCTGACGGTCTGCAGCGTCTGGGAGGCCCAGATCGGCGAAGACGTTGCCGGTGCCTTCGGTGATGTCATTTGCCACGTTTGCCTGCCTTGCCCTTCGTGGGCTGTTGGTAGTTGCTCTCGTAATGTTCGCGGGCGCGTTTCAGGCGCTCGCGAACCAGGTCGATATCCGTCTGCGCCGTTCGGATGCCCGAGGGCGACTTCTTCTGAAAGACGTGGAGCACATAGACCACGGCCTCGAAGCGGACGGTATAGATGCCGCGATAGGCGTTGCCCTCGAAGCTCTCCACGATTTCAAACACACCCGCGCCTTCGCCTTTCCAAGGCTTGGCCTGCGGGTGTTTGCCTCCTAGCTGCGCCAAGCCCAGCGCATAGCCCAGATCGCTCACCACGTCCTGCGGCAGCGCCAGCAGGTCAGATTTGGAAGACCCGATCCAATGGACGGGCTTCTCGTTGGTTTGCGGACGATGGACCATACGATCTCATTTATACCCAATTTGGTATAATCTAGCAAGCGAATAACTGGCGGTTACAGGTGACCCTGTAGGAAACTCCAGTCCTGTGCGACCGAGTCCCATCACCCTGGGTAGCTCCACTGATGGCCAGACTTGCGCGCGTCGTTGTCCCAGGCCTGCCGCACCACGTCACCCAGAGAGGCAATCACCGGGAGCCGGTCTTCTTCAATGACGGCGACTAGGCTGCCGATCTCGACCTGATCAGCAAGGCCGCTAAGGCCTAGGGCACAGAGATCTGGGCTTGGTGCCTCATGCCTAACCCTGTTCACTTCATCATGATGCCCGGCCACGAGGACGGTTTGCGGGCGACCTTTGCGGAAGCCCATCGCCGATACAGCGCCCGCATACATGCCAGGCTCAAACTGACCGGCCATATCTGGCAAGGCAGGTTCAGCTCGACACCGTAACTCTATTTCATGCAGTGTCACCGTAACTGCCAAGTGGACATGTGCCCTATGCGGCACATAACCTGCCGCATGCTAACGCCTGATCGCATAGTTGTCCTTGGCTGCTCTGGGGCAGGGAAATCAACTCTTGCTGCCCAACTCGCGAAGCAGTGGGATCTGCCATTCTTTCCGACCGATGAAGTTTACTGGCGCAGCGATTGGACGCCGGTGCCAGAGACAGAGGTAAGGGCTTGGCTCGACGCGACAACAGCGTCCACGCGCTGGGTATTAGACGGCAATTTCGATGCGCAACGGGATTTGCTTTGGTCGCGTGCCCAACTGGCGGTTTGGTTAGACCTCTCCTGGGCGACCACCGTATTGAGCGTGTCTCACCGGAACCTTCGATGGTGGATGAGCGGTGAGGATATATGGGGCGGCGCGCGGATGACCTTTGCCAAGGCGGTAAGCGGCATTGCGCACACTGCCAAGAGCCACGCTCTAAAGCGCAGGGCCTACCCTGATTTGCTCGCCGCCTTTCCAGACCTCACAGTGGTTCGCATCCGATCGCGGCGCGAGCTCGCCCGTTGGAAAGCGAGGCTAGCACCAAGGGCTGAGTAGGATCGTTTCTCCCCGGCGGCATTGCGCCCGGAAGCGAAACTTCGGGTTACGGTGACACTGTGCGAAACCCTGGTCCTGAGTTCCTTCACCCGGGGGAGCGCCCTCTAGCGCCAGGCGAAGACGGGCTGCTCCAGTTCCGTCACCCGGGTGACGCGGCCGGCGACCAGCTCGCGCAGCTGGTAGACCACCGCCGCCGTGGGCGCGTGGATGTGGTGTTCCTCCGAGATCCGGAGGCGGATCAGGGGGCGGTCGCTCTCGGGGATGGTCTCGAAGTCCACCGCATCCGGGGCGGCGATGTAGTCCAGCCGGATCAGGTGGGTCGAGGCCACCTCGTCCGGGTTGGGCCTCAGGGCCGAAGCGTCCTGGAGCCAGGCCACCACAGGGGTGATCACATAGCCGGAGCGGGTGGGATAGTCGTCCAGAACGCCCAGGATCTCGCTCGTCGGCAGGTCGAGGCCGACCTCCTCCGAGAGCTCCCGCAGGGCGGCCGCCTCCAGGGTCTCGCCCGGGTCCAGGCGACCGCCGGGCAGGGCCCACTGGCCCGAATGCGCCCGCAGGCTCGCGGCCCGTCGGGTGAGGAGGAAGGCAGTCTGGCCCGAGCCATCATCCGCGGCCGTCAGGGTCAGGGCCACTGCCGCGCGCTTCAGGTCCCCTCCGGCATGGACGATGCGCGGGAAGGCCGAACAGGCCTTTGCGATCCGGGCGCGGAAGTCGGGGGTGAAGGCGTGGGTCATCCGGCGACTGTCCTAAGCCCTCGCGGGGCACCCTGTCATCCTTCCGCTTCAGCGGGGCGGACAGGCTGGATCAGGGGCGGTCTGGCTGGCCCTGTCTCCTGTTTGAACGTGGCGGCCCTGCCCGGGCCTCGCCCTCGCCGGTGACCTTCGCTAGTCTGACCCGGGAATAGGGGAGGAAGGCCTGATGACGGAACTCTGGAGCGGGTCATGAAGGCCGTCTGGTACGAGCGCACCGGACCCGCCCGGGAGGTCCTGCAGCACGGCGAGGTTCCCACGCCGAGACCCGGTCGCGGGCAGGTTTTGATCCGCGTCCACGCCTCCGGGGTCAACCCCTCGGACGCCGGCATGCGGGCCGGTCCCGCCCCCATGGCCTATCCCCGCATCATCCCCAACAGCGACGGCGCCGGAGTGGTCGAGGCCGTCGGCCCGGAGACGCCGGCCCGCTGGGTCGGCCGCCGGGTCTGGTTCTACAACGGTCAAAGGAACGGCCGGGCCTTTGGCTCGGCGGCGGAATACATCGAGCTCGACGCCGACCTCGTCACGCCCCTTCCCGACGCCGTGTCCTTTGCCGAGGGCGCGACCCTGGGCATTCCCTGCATGACCGCTCACCGCAGCGTCTTCGTCGCCGGACCGGTACAAGGGCGGACCGTCCTGGTCACCGGGGGCGCCGGCGCGGTGGGTCTCTACGCTGTCCAGCTGGCCAAGTGGGCAGGCGCCACGGTCATCGCCACCGTCAGCAGCGAGTCCAAGGCGGCCAGGGCGCAGGAGGCCGGCGCCGACCTCGTCGTCAACTACCGCTCGGAGGATGTCGCCGCCCGGGTCCGGGACTTCACTGGCGGTGCCGGGGTGGACCACGTGGTCGACGTGGATTTTGGCGGGAACCTGGCGGTCACCCTGGCCTGCGTGAAGGGTAATGGGTCAGTGGCCTTCTACGCGACGAGGGGCGAGCCCGCGCCGACGGTCCCGGCCGGGGACCTGATGCGCCTCAACCTCAATGTGCACGGCGTCTACCTGCCGGTCAGCCCGCATGAGGCCCGGCGCCGGGCCCAGGCCGATATCCTGCAATGGATCTCCACGGGGACGCGGCTCCTGCCGGTCGCCGGCCGCCATGCCCTGGCGGACTGCGCGGCTGCCCATGAGCAGGTGGAGTCCGGGACCAAGGCGGGCACGGTCGTGGTCGAGCCCTTCGGGTCGTGATCCCCCCCGAAGACGCCATTCGCGCCCGGCGGCGGCTGACCAACCGGTTCATCGCCGGGCGGGAGGCGGCCCGCCTCGGGCCGGTCTTCCTGCCGGTAGCGGTGGTGATCGCCGGCGACGGCTCGGTCATCACCGGCCGCGACGCCATCCTCGCCGCCTTCGCCGCCCAGTTCGCAGACCTGGGTTTCAGCGGCTATGTCCGAACGCCCGAGCGCATTGAGGTGGATGCAGCGGGAGATCGCGCCGCCGAGCAGGGCCGCTGGACCGCCGCCTGGAAGGATGCACCGTCCCAGTCGGGTCCCTACCTCGCAGTCTGGCGCCGGGTTACGGGTCAGTGGATGATCGAGTCCGAGACCTTCGTGACCACGGCTTGAGACGCGCCTATGACCCCGACCCTCTTTGGCATCAAGGCCTGCGATACGGTGGCCAAGGCCCGCGCCTGGCTGGCGGATCGAGGCATCGCCTATGACTTTCATGACTACAAGACCCAAGGCATTGACGCTGAACGTCTGGGTCAGTGGGTTGAGGAGCTGGGCTGGGACAAGGTCCTGAACCGCGCAGGCACGACCTTCCGCAAACTGCCTGAGGCCGACCGGACCGATCTCGACGCGGCCAAGGCCATCGCCCTGATGGTGGCCCAGCCCTCGATGATCAAACGGCCCCTGCTCGATCTGGGGGATCGGCGGGTGCTCGGCTTTAAGCCCGGACTCTATGAGGCGGTGTTTGGTGAGGACGGCTCCGAGGCCTGAAGCCGTCGCTACAGGTCGGTGAAGCCGGAGCGTCTGTAGAAGGCGTCGGCCTGTTCGATCTGCCGGGTGGGGAAGGCCCCGGCGTCAGCGGGACCAGGGACCTCAAACCAGCGCCCCGTGACAGTGCTTGAACTTGCGGCCCGAGCCGCAGGGGCAGGCTGCGTTGCGCCCGGTCTGCTGCCAGCCGTCGGGCAGGGCGGAGAAGGGCAGGGCCTGCCTCTGCTCCACCGACAGGCCGTCTGGCAGGAGGCCCATCTGCGCGGCGTTCTCGCCGGTCAGGGGGTCGAGGTGGATCTCCTGGAAGGCCAGAGGCGGCGGCTCGGGGTCCGCAAACTGGAACTCGACCGTCATGTGCCAGCGGGTGACGTTGTGGCGCAGGTCCACCAGCAACCGCTCGAACAGGGAGAAGGCCTCGGTCTTGTACTCGTTCAGCGGGTCCCGCTGGCCATAGCCGCGCAGGCCGATCACGTTGCGCAGGTGATCCAGGTGGGTCAGGTGCTCGCGCCATTGCAGGTCGATGGTCTGGAGCAGGAAGCTCTTTTCGATCATCCGCATCTGGGCGGGGCTGATCAGGGCCTCGCGCTCCTGGACGCGGGCATCGGAGGCGGCCAGGAGGCGTTCCTCGATCTCTTCATTGGCAATGCCTTCCTCGGCCGCCCATTGGGCGACGGGGGCGTCGAGGCCGAGGACCGACTGGGTCTGCTCAGCCAGGCCCTCCACGTCCCACTGCTCGGCATAGGCCTTGGGCGGCAGGTGCCGGCGGACCAGGTCGGCGATGGTGTCGCGGCGCATTTCCGCCGTCACGTCCGAGAGGTCCTCGTCGGCCATGAACTCAGCGCGCTGCTCGAAGACCGCCTTGCGCTGATCGTTGACCACGTCGTCGTACTTCAGGAGGTTCTTGCGGATCTCGTAGTTTCGCTGCTCGACGCGCTTCTGGGCGGTGGCGATGGCGTTGTTCAGCCACTTGTGGGTGATGGCCTCGCCGTCCTGGACCCCAAAGGTGCGCATGATGGCGTCCAGCCGCTCGCCGGCGAAGATGCGCAGGAGGTCGTCCTCGCAGGACAGGAAGAACTTGGACCGCCCCGGGTCGCCCTGGCGACCGGTCCGGCCGCGCAGCTGGTTGTCGATCCGCCGGCTCTCGTGGCGCTCGGTGCCCAGCACGAACAGGCCGCCGGCCGCGAGGGACTGGGCCTTGAGGCCGGCGATCTCGGCCTCGAGTTCGGTCTTGCGGGCGATCACCTGGTCCGGGCTCACCTCAATGCCCAGGCCACGCTGCTCGTCCTGCCAGCGCAGGACCCGCATGTCGATATTGCCGCCCAGCTGGATGTCGGTGCCCCGTCCGGCCATGTTGGTGGCGATGGTCACGGCCCCGGGGATACCGGCGTCAGCGACGATCACCGCCTCCTGCTCGTGATAGCGGGCGTTCAGGACGTTGTGCGGGATGCCCTTCCGCGCCTTGCCGTCGACCTCGAAGGTGTGGGCATTCAGCAGGGTCGAAAGGGACTCGGATTTCTCGATCGAGACCGTGCCCACCAGGATGGGCTGGCCGCGGACATGGCAGTCCTCGATCTGCTTGAGGATGGCGCGGTTCTTCTCGGCCTCCGTACGATAGACCTCGTCATCGTCGTCGATCCGGGCGACCGGCCGGTTGGTCGGGATTTCGCTGACGTCCATCTTGTAAATGTCGGCGAATTCCTGGGCCTCAGTCGCGGCCGTGCCCGTCATGCCCGACAGCTTGGTGTAAAGGCGGAAGTAGTTCTGGATGGTTACGGAGGCGAGGGTCTGGTTCTCGGGCTGGACGTGCGCGCCTTCCTTGGCCTCGATGGCCTGGTGCAGGCCCTCGGACAGGCGGCGGCCCTGCATCATCCGGCCCGTAAACTCGTCGATCAGCACCACCTCGCCTGAGCGGACGATGTAGTCCTTCTCGCGGGTGTAGAGGACATTGGCCTTCAGGGCCTGGTTCACGTGGTGCACGACCGTAACGTTGGCGGCGTCGTAGAGGCCGGTGGTGTCCTCCTCCAGGTGGTCGCCCGCCTTCAGCATCTCCTCGACGGTCTCGGCACCCTCCTCGGTAAGGATGACCTGCCTCTGCTTCTCGTCGTGGTCGAAGGTCGAGGTATCCTTGATCAGTTCCTTCACCAGGGCATCGACGGTCCGGTAGAAATCCGAGCGGTCCTCTGTGGGTCCCGAGATGATGAGGGGGGTGCGCGCCTCGTCGATCAGGATCGAGTCCACCTCGTCGACGATGACGAAGTTGTGGCCCCGCTGCACCATCTCGTCGAGCTCGTAGACGAGGTTGTCACGGAGGTAGTCGAAGCCGAATTCGTTGTTGGTGCCGTAGGTGATGTCGGACGCATAGGCCGCCTTGCGCTGGCCCTGGCTGAGGCCGTGGACGATGACGCCGACCGACAGTCCGAGGAAGCGGTAGACCTGGCCCATCCAGTCGCCGTGCAATTGGGCGAGGTAGTCGTTGACGGTGATGACATGGACGCCCTTGCCCGCCAGGGCGTTCAGGTAGACCGGCGAGGTGGCGACCAGGGTCTTGCCCTCGCCGGTACGCATCTCGGCGATGCCGCCCTCATGCAGGACGATCCCGCCGACCAGCTGGACGTCGAAATGGCGTTGGCCGAGCACCCGCCGGGACGCCTCTCGCACCACGGCGAAGGCTTCCTCCAGCAGCTGGTCCAGGGTCTCGCCGCGCCCGAGGCGCTCACGAAATTCGACGGTCTTGGCCCTCAGCGCCTCGTCGCTCAACGCCTGGATGTTGGGCTCGAGGCTGTTGATCTTCGCCACCCTGCCCGCGAGGGCCTTGACCTTACGGTCATTTGAAGAGCCGAAGATTCGCTGGAAGATGCTCACGAGATGGGTCCGGACCTGTGCGGGGTGAGGAGGGCGGTGTGTCCTGAAGACCTGCCGGGAGCCCGGAAAACCCGCTTCCTCCGGGGTGGCCGTGACTTAAGCACCCCCCCCTTCACTGTCAACGCGAAGCGCCCGCGACTGGCCGTGCTTTGCAAGGGCCACCCGGAAGGTCTAGGGACAGGTCCTGAACCGTTTTCTCAGGGGTTTCGCGGGCATGTTCCAGCACCTCACCCGTCTCCGGCAGGCCCGCCCGCTCGCCGCCGTTCTGCTGGTTGGAGGCCTTCTCCTGTCCGGATGCGACGGCCGCCAGAAGGCGGAAGCCCCGCCCGAACCCGGAGACGTGGTGGTGGCTCGGGTCGAGGGCGCACCCATCTGGACCTCCGACGTCAAGCGCGAGGCGGTCGCCCAGGGCCTGATTGGCGAGGGCGAGCCCCTGGACCCCGCGTCTGACCCCTTTCGGCGCAATACCGACGAGGTGATCGACCGGCGGCTGCTGGCCGCTGAGGCGACCCGGCGCAAGCTCGACCGGGATCCGGCCGTCCAACGGCGTCTGGCGGCTGCCCGCGAGCGGATCCTGGCGGACCTGGTGGTCGACTCCACCGTCTCCGGCGCCATCAGCGAGTCCGCCATCCGCGGCCTCTACCAGGAGCAGGTGCGACTCTCACGCCAGACCGAGGAGCTCCGCGCCCGCCAGATCGTAGTCGCGACCCAGGCCGAGGCCGATGCGGTCCGCAGGCTCCTGGGGTCCGGCGGGTCCTTCGAGGCCCTCGCCATGGAGCGCAGCGTGGATGCAGCGACGCGGTTCAATGGCGGCGACCTCGGCTATTTCACGGTCGACATCATGCCGGATTCCTATGCGGCGGCCCTCAAGACCGCCAAGGCCGGCCAGACCGTCGGGCCTTTTCCGGTCGAGGGCGGATGGGCCGTCGTCAGGATCGAGGACCGCCGTCCCGAGGTGCCCATCTCCCTGGAGGCTGCGCGCCCGCAGATTGTCCGCTTCCTGACCTACGACCAGGTGCGCGACCTTCTCGAGAAACTCCGGGGTCAGGCCAAGGTACAGACCTTCCTGAAGACCACGTCCGATGTTCCCGGCCAGCCCCGGGAGCCCGCCGCAGCCCCGCCTGCGACGGATCCGCTGCCGAACCGCACGGAGGGGAAGGTGCCATGAGCCGCAAGCCCGAAAAGCCCGAGGCCTCCGCCCCGCGCCGCCGCGCCGCCGCCACGCCGGTCGAGGTGGTAGGTCAGACCTTCGAGAAGGCCCTGGATCCGCTCACCTCAGCGCTCAAGCGGGCCTCTCTGAGGCGCGCCGACCGGCAGGCGAGGGCCTTCGACCGTCCCCCGCCTGAGGCGGCTATGCCGGCCAAGGGTGCCTTGCCTGTTTCGCCCCTCGCCGTTCCCTTTCCGCGCATTCCCCCCATCGAGGGCGTGGAGATCGCCACCGGCCGGGCTGGTTTTTACAAGCACGAACGCGAGGACCTGCTGGTCATGCGCTTTGCCGAGGGCACAAGCGTCGCCGGGGTCTTCACGCGGCACGGCGTGGGCTCGGCACCGGTAGATTGGTGTCGGCGGGTCCTGGCCCAGTCCCAGGGCGAGGACGCCCGGGCCCTGGTGGTGAACGCCGGCTGCGCCAATGCCTTCACGGGCAAGCCCGGGGCGGACGCCGCCCGCCGGGTCGCCTCGGCCGTGGCCAAGCGGTTCGACTGCCGCCAGCGCGACGTCATGCTGGCCTCTACAGGCGTCATCGGCGTGCTCCTGGACGATGTGAAGATCACCCAGCGCCTGCCCGAGGCCGAGGCCGCCCTGGCCTCCGACGCCTGGTCGGCCGCCTCCCGGGCAATCATGACCACCGACACTTTTCCCAAGGGGGCCTTCGCCGAGGCCCAGATCGACGGGGAGACGGTCCGGATCGCGGGCATCTGCAAGGGTTCGGGCATGATCGCCCCAGACATGGCCACCATGTTGGCCTTCGTCGCCACGGACGCCGATATTGCTCCCAATGCCCTGCAGACCCTGGCCAGCCTCTACACGCGCTCGACCTTCAACTGCGTGACGGTGGATGGCGACCGTTCCACCAACGACACCCTCCTCCTGTTCGCCACCGGCAAGTCCGGGGCGCCGCGGATCAGCCGGGCGGGCGACCGCCGGCTGGCGGACTTCCGGGAGAAGCTCGAGGCGGTCCTCCTGGACCTCGCCCTGCAACTGGTGCGGGACGGGGAGGGGGCGACCAAGTTCGTGCGCATCAATGTCTCGGGCGCGGAAAGCCCCGCCTCGGCCCGCAAGATCGCCCGGACCATCGCCGAGAGCCCCCTGGTCAAGACTGCCTTCGCTGGTGAGGACGCCAACTGGGGTCGGATCGTCATGGCGGTGGGCCGCGCCGACGAGCCCATCGACCGGACCCGGTTGAGGGTCCAGTTCGGAGCCCTCGTTGCCGCCCAGGATGGTCTGATCTCTCCCACCTACGATGAGGCGAAGATGAGCGCCTACATGCAGCAGGCCGAGCTGGAGGTCAGTGTCGACGTCGGCGTCGGCCGGGGCTCCGCTACGATCTGGACCTGCGACCTGACCAAGCAGTACGTGGCCATCAACGGGGATTACCGGAGCTAGGGCCGCAGGCTGCGGGTCGACCTCCTTGCCCCGGGGGCGGAGGTGGCCAGCCGACAGGCCATTGACCCCCTCAGTCGGCTGCGCCGACAGCTCCCCCTTGGGGGAGCAATTGGCTCTCTTATTCCTCCCCATCAGGGGGAGGTGGCGCGCGAAGCGGGCCGGAGGGGGTCAGCTGAGGCGCCATTGACCCCCTCAGTCGGCTGCGCCGACAGCTCCCCCTTGGG
>CAIZKE010000034.1 GCA_903933475.1 uncultured Alphaproteobacteria bacterium
CGTCGCCCTTGGCCTGGAGACGCCGGGGGACTGGTTCGAGGCGATGCCCGCCCGCCTGCAGGCCAGCCGCGACCGGCTGGCCGCAGCCCTGCAGCGGGAGGGCTTCGCGGTCGCCCATTCCCAGGCCACCTATTTCCTCACCGTCGACCTGCCCGGCTCCGGCGTCGACGAGGCGGACCGGGCCTTCGCCCTGCGCGCGGTGACCCAGGCCGGCGTCGCCGCCATCCCCGTCTCGGCCTTCTACGAGACCGAGGCCGTCACCCGGACCCTGCGCCTGTGCTTCGCCAAGGCCGACGACGTGCTGGACGAGGCCGCGATGCGGCTGGCCCGGGCCCGCGACCTCTCCCGCAGGGCTGTGTCAGGGACCTGACGCCTCAGCTCGTCGAGCCGCCGTCCACCACCACGGTCTGTCCCGTCATCCAGGCACCCGCCTTCGAGGCCAGGAAGACCGCCGCGCCGGCAATGTCGTCCGGCTCGCCCAGGCGGCGCAGGGGCGTACCCGCCGACGACCGGATCTCCGCCTCGGGGGTGTCCCAAAGGGCGCGGGCGAAGTCGGTCTTCACCAGGCCCGGGGCGATGCAGTTGATGCGGATGTTGTGGGGGCTCAGCTCCTGGGCGAGGTTGCGGGCCATCTGCATGTCCGCCGCCTTGGAGATGGCGTAGGCGCCGATCACCGCCGTGCCACGGAAGCCGCCGATGGACGAGACGATGATGATCGCCCCGTCCTTGCGCTCGACCATTTCCGGCGAGACCAGGTTCACCAGCCAGTTGTTGGCGATGATGTTGTTCTCCAGGATCTTGCGGAAGGCCTCGTCGCTGATGCCGCTCATGGGCCCGTAATAGGGGTTGGAGGCGGCGTTGCAGACCAGGATGTCCACCTTGCCGAAGGCCTTGCGGGTCTCGTCCACGAGACGGGCCAGGTCGTCCTTGGACGAGATGTTGGCGGGCACGGCGATGGCCGAGCCGGGCCAGCGGGCGTTGATCGCAGCGGCCACCTCATCGCAGGGGCCGGCCTTGCGCGAGGAGATGACCACCTTGGCGCCGTGTTCGGCCATGCGCTCGGCAATGGCCTTGCCAATGCCGCGGGACGAGCCGGTGATGATTGCCACCTTGCCGGTCAGATCGAAAAGTTCGCCCATGGGTTTCCTCCGCTTTCGGGTCGTGTTTCGGCGCTCATTTGCCGCCTCGCCCTTCGCCGGGTCAAGCCGCCCGGCTTGTCGTCCGGGGCCGGGCGGGCTAGTCGGAGGACGGCGGCGGCTTTTTCTGGCCGCGGGGCGGCGGACCCCTTGCGCCCGGCGGTGCCGGGGCACAGGTTCCGGGTCCTTCACTGATGGAGTTTCCCATGCGCGACTGGCGGCTTGACGACGAGGAAGAGGGCGACAGGCCCAAGCCGGATGCGGATGCGGCCATGGCGGGCGGCCCGATCGTCGGCGCCCTGTTCAAGTCCCGCACCGTCCTCGTCTTCGGCGAGGTCAACATGCGCATGGCCGAGCGGGTCACCGCCCAGCTCCTGGCCCTGGCGGCCGAGGGCGACGGCGACATCCGGGTCATCATCAACTCGCCCGGCGGCCACGTGGAGAGCGGCGACACCATCCACGACGTCATGCGGTTCTGCGGCCCGAAGGTGAAGGCCATCGGCACCGGCTGGGTGGCCAGCGCCGGGGTCACCATCTTCCTCGGCGCCGAGCGCGAGAACCGGGTCTGCCTTCCCAACACCCGCTTCCTCCTGCACCAGCCGAGCGGCGGCGTCCGCGGCCAGGCCTCCGACATCCAGATCGAGGCCGAGGAGATCGTGAAGATGCGCCAGCGCATGAACCACCTCATCGCCCGGGAGAGCGGCCAGACCTTCGAGAAGATCCTCAAGGACACCCAGCGCAACTTCTGGATGACCGCCGAGGAAGGCGTGGCCTATGGCCTGGCCTCGCGCATCGTCACGAGCGCCATCGAGGTCTGAGGCGGACGGCGGGGGGAAGCAGGCCATGGCAACCTTTACCTCCGACGGCCTTCAGATCGCCTTCGACGCCCGCGAGCCCGCGCCGGGCGGGGCCTGGCTGATCCTCGTCCACGGCTTTGCCTCCAACCGCCACGAAGGTTGGAGACGCACCGGCTGGTACGCGGCCCTGGAGCGGCGGGGCATGGGCTTCGCCGCCCTCGACCAGCGCGGCCACGGCGAGAGCGCCAAGCCCCACGATCCGGCCCTCTACGGCCGCGCAGCGATGGCCAGCGACGTCCTGGCCCTGATGGATCATTTGGGCGCGGACCGGGCCGAGCTCTTCGGCTATTCCATGGGGTCACGCACCGCGCTGGAAGTGGCCCTGACCGCCCCGGACCGGATCTCCAACCTCATCCTCGGCGGCGTCGGTGACGCCCTCTTCACCCCGCGCGAAACCGCCTCTACCGGCGTCATGGCCGCGGCCATGCGGGCGGCGGACCCGGAGACGATCACCGAGCCCATGCTGCGCAGCTTCCGCCAGTTCGCCGACGAGCAGGGCGAGGATCTCGAGGCCCTGGCCGCCTGCACCGAGGCGACCAACCCAACCCTCGACCCCGAGGCCCTGGGCACCCTGCCCATGCCCGTGCGCGTCATCGCCGGCATGCAGGACCGCCTGGCCGGCGACCCCGAAGCCCTGGCCGCCCGCTTTGCCCGTGGCAAGGGCGTGGTCCTCCCCGGCTGCGACCACTTCTCCGCCATCCCCCACGGCCTGACCAAGGCCGCCGTCTTCGACTTCCTCGACGGCCTGGACGACGAAGAAGACCCCTGGAGGCGGTGAGGGGGCGGGGCGAGATGGCCGGGCTAACGGGACTTGACGCTCTTGCCCTTGAAGACCGGCATCGCAGCGCCCTCGAACAGGCCCTGGCCTGGCTGCCTGAGGTCATCACGCCCGTCGGCATTCTGGTGTCGGGCAGCCTAGTCCGGGGTAATCCGCACCCTGCCAGCGACCTTGATATTGTTGTCCTGCACGACGCGCCCTGGCGGCGCAGGGTTCAGAGATGGTTCAACGGAACGCCGGTCGAGGTCTTTTTCAATTCCGAGGCCTGGCTCAGGCACAGCCTCAAGAAAGAGACAGCACAGGGACGCCCGGTCATGGCCCACATGCTCGCCACAGGCGCGACGCTGCTGGACACTGAGGATCGGCTCTCCGCCCTGCGGAAGGAAGCCCTGACAGTTCTGGAGAGAGGTCCGGGCTTTTCACCCGACGCCCTGCTCCGAGACCGATACGCCGCCGCGACCCAGGTCGAAGACGCCCTCGATTTCCGCGACGAAGACACCGCAGACGCCAGACAGGTTCGAGCTCTGGCGGTGGCCGCCCTTGTGCGCCATGCCTTCCTCAAGAGAAACCAGTTCCTCCCCCGTCCGAAGGAGAGGCTGCAGGTTCTCGCACAGTCGCAGCCGGAGCTGGCCAGTCGCCTCTCCGCAGCCCTCCAGCTCCCGCATTCAGAAGCCCTGACGGCCCTCAGAGAGGCCTCTGAGAGCCTCATCGGCGGCGCTGGTTTCTTCGAGTGGGACTCCGGACCGGAGACGACCCTTGGGGGCGGTGAGGCCGGGAGCGCTCAGAGTGGGATCATGACGATCGTCCGGATCACCCCGCTCCTGAACGTGGCGGATGTCGAGCGCAGCCGCCAGTTCTACGCTGAGACAATGGGCTTCCAGGTCTCTGACCTGGCCGGACCGCAGGACGATCCGGTCTGGGCGCGGCTCACCCGCGGGGAGGCCGCCCTGATGCTCAACCGGCGCGGGGAGGGACGCGATCGTCGCCTTTTCGAGCGGGCCGACCACCGGGATGTGGTGCTCTACATCTGGGTAGAAGACGCAGCGGACCTTCATGGCCGGCTCGTCCGGCTGGGCGTCGACGTCGGTGATCTCGAGCAGCAGGACTACGGCCTTCTGCAATTCGCGCTCTACGACCCGGACGGGTATGAGTTGGCAATCACCGGACCGCCGAGTCCGGCCTGAGCCCCAAATCCCGCCCCCTTAGTCCCGCGGCCCCATGTTGTACGGCCCGCCCTTTTCCAGGGCGACGCGGTAGGCCGGGCGGTCCTGGCAGCGGCGGACCCAGGCGGCGAGGCGCTCGTGGCCGGCCAGGCGGCCCAGCATGCCGCCGGCCTCGCCCACGAAGCTCATCTGGATGTCGGCCAGGCTGAACTCGCCCAAGAGGTAGTCGCGGCCTTCCAGCGCCCCGTCGACAAAGCCCAGGTGGTTGGCGATCTCGCTCTCGATGCGCGGCTGCAGGGGCGCGCCGGCCTCGCCCAGGCGGCGGACATACATGTCCAGCATCAGGGGCAGCATGGCCGAGCCTTCGGCATAGTGCATCCACTGCTGGTAGACGTCGTACTCCGGCGAGGCGGCCGGCGGGGCCAGGCGGCCGTCGGCGCAGCGGCGCGACAGGTAGTCGAGGATGGCGCCCGATTCGAAGACCACCTGGCCCTCGTGCGCGATGACCGGCGACTTGCCCAGGGGGTGGATGGCCTTCAGCTCCGGCGGGGCCAGGCGGGTGACGGCATCGCGGGCGTGGTGGCGGATCTCGTAGGTCAGGCCCAGCTCCTCAAGGGCCCAGAGCACGCGCTGGGAGCGGGAATCGTTCAGGTGATGGACGGTGATCATGGTCGAGTGTTCCTGGCCGGCGGGGCGGTTCATCGGGGTGTGTCGCGGGCCGAAAGCTTGGCCTATAAGGCCGGTGATGAGCGAGGCCTTGATCCTACCCCGATTTGTCGCCCGCCTGCACCTCTCGGCGCAGGCGGCCGATTCCGTCACCGCCCGGGTGCGCCGGGCCGTTGAGGTCCTGGTGGCTCCCGGCGGCCGCGTGGACCGCCACCGACTCGATGCCGAGCAGCACGCCGCCCATGGCCTGGCCTGGTGCGCGTCCTATGCCGAGACCCTGCGCCAGGTCGCCCTGTGGGCCGAACGGCTGGAGGTCACCGGTGCCCTGACCGAGGCCGAGGCCCTGCCGGCCCAGCTCCTGGCCTTCGAGTACGTCTCGCAGTTGGCCGGCGGCCTGCCCATGAACCAGGGCGAGACCTTCCGCCCTGCCGACCTGGGCGTGGAGACCGGTGACCTTGCCCCCCTGCTGGCCGAACTTCGCCCCGGCGCCTCCCAGGCGGTGAAGACCCGGATCGTGGAGCTGCTGGCGGAGGCCCAGGGTCGCGCCGCCCTGGAAGCCTCGGGCCTGGACGAGACCCTGGAGGCCATCCGCGACCAGTTCACGGACTTCACCCGGACCCGGGTGGCGCCCTTCGCCCAGGGCTGGCACCTGCGGGATGAGCTGATCCCGACCTCCCTCCTGCAGGAACTGTCCGACCTTGGCGTCTTCGGCCTGACCCTGCCCGAGGCCTGGGGCGGGGCTGGGCTGGGCAAGACAGCCATGTGCGTGGTCTCCGAGGCCCTGTCCCGGGGCTGGATCGCCGCCGGCTCCCTGGGAACCCGCTCGGAGATCGCCGCCGAGCTGATCCTGGCCCACGGCACGGAGGACCAGAAGGCCCGCCTCCTGCCCGGCATCGCCTCGGGTGCGATCATCCCCACCGCCGTCTTCACCGAGCCGGACACGGGATCGGACCTCGGCGCCCTGCGCACCCGGGCCGAGCTGTCCGGAGACGCCTGGCGCATCTTCGGCGCCAAGACCTGGATCACCCACGCCGCCCGGGCCGACCTCATGACCCTCTTGGTCCGGACCGAGCCGGGCACGAAGGACCACCGGGGCCTGTCCATGCTGATGGCGGAGAAGCCCCGGGGGACCGACGCCGAGCCCTTCCCCGCCCCCGGCATGAGCGGCGGCGAGATCGGCGTCATCGGCTACCGGGGCATGAAGGAATACGACATCGCCTTCGACGGCTTCGAGGTCCCGCAGGACGCCCTCCTGGGCGGCCAGACCGGCAAGGGCTTCTCCCAGCTCATGGCCACCTTCGAGAGCGCCCGCATCCAGACCGCCGCCCGGGCCGTGGGCGTCGGCCAGGCCGCCCTGGACGAGGCCCTGGCCTACGCCCTCCAGCGCCGCCAGTTCGACCGGCCCATCGCCGAGTTCCCCCGCGTCGCCAACAAGCTGGCCATGATGGCCGCCGAGCTCCTGGGTGCCCGGCGCCTCACCTGGTTTGCCGCCGAGGCCAAGGACCAGGGCCGCCGCTGTGACCTTGAGGCCGGCATGGCCAAGCTCATCGCCGCGCGCATCGCCTGGGCCGCCGCTGACAACGCCGTCCAGGTCCATGGCGGGGCCGGCTTCGCCACCGAGCAGGTCGCCAGCCGCCTGCTGGCCGACGCCCGCATCCTCAACATCTTCGAAGGCGCCGGAGAGGTGCAGGCCCAGGTCATCGCCCGCCGCCTGCTCGAAGGTGCCAACTAGGACATCCCGAAAGGACGCCCATGGACGTCGTCTTCAAGTACCTGATCCCCGCGGCCCTGCTGGCCGTGCTCGTGACCCTTGGGTTCGGCCTCTACGCCCTGTTCCGCGGTGGCGAGTTCGGCCGGTCCCATTCCAACCGGCTGATGCGCCTGCGGGTCCTGACCCAGGCCATCGCCGTGGCCATACTGGCCGCCGCCCTCTGGTGGCGGCAGCAGGCGGGCTGAACCATGGTCCTGATCAACCGCATCTACACCCGCACCGGCGACGCAGGGACCACCCGCCTGGCCTCGGGGGCGGAAGTCTCCAAGTCTGACCTGCGCGTGGCTGCCTACGGTGACGTGGACGAGGCCAATGCCTGCCTGGGCCTTGCGCGCCTGCACACCACCGGGACGGACCTGGACCCCCTTCTGGCCCGCCTGCAGAACGAGCTCTTCGATCTCGGTGCTGACCTCGCGACGCCTCCGGGGCCGGCCGAGGACCGGGCCCTGCGCATCCTCGATTCGCAGGTGGCGCGTCTTGAGCAGGAGATCGATGCCCTGAACGCCGGTCTTGGCGAGCTGACCTCCTTCATCCTGCCGGGGGGAAGCCCCGCAGCCGCCTTCCTGCACCTGGCCCGCACGGTCTCCCGCCGGGCCGAGCGCAGCGCCGTCGCCCTGGCCGGCAGCGGCCAGCCGGTCAGCGGGCCCGCCCTGCGCTACCTCAACCGCCTGTCGGACCTGCTCTTCGTGGCCGCCCGGGTCGCCAACGACCAGGGCCGGGGCGACGTCCTGTGGACCGCCGGGGCCACGCGGGACGCCTAGCTCAGGGATTCACCGCGTCGGGTGTCTCCGCCTTCCGCGCCCGGGCGTCGGCCTTGGCCGCGTCGTGGCTGCTGCGGTCGGTGATGGGCCGGCCGGTAATGTCGGAGATCTGGATCGGCTGGGCGCAGGTCCGCTGGCGCCAGTCCCACCACTTGCCGGCCCGCTCACAATCCTGGCCCGGCGTGACCCAGACCACCTGGACCACCAGCAGCACCAGGCAGGTCACCAGGAAGAGGGCCGCCGTAATGCGGAACATCCGCCGGATCAGATTCGACATTCCCGCTCTCCCGTCCCGTCAAGCCTCCGGACGCCCCGCAGGCGGCCCGGATTTCAGTCCGGACACATCCGGATCACGCCCCGGATCAAGCCCGACGCTTGCAAACCTCGCCGGATTGGTTATGCCCCACCCGGTTCCATTTGTTGCAATGCAAATTGAGGCGTTAGCGAAGCCATGAAGGTCCTCGTGCCCGTAAAGCGGGTCATCGACTACAACGTCAAGGTGCGGGTCAAGGCCGATCAGACCGGTGTCGACCTGGCCAACGTCAAGATGGCCATGAACCCCTTCTGCGAGATCGCGGTCGAAGAGGCCGTCCGCCAGAAGGAGAAGGGTACCGCCACCGAGGTGGTCGCCGTGTCCATCGGCCCGGTCCAGGCGCAGGAGACCCTGCGCACCGCCCTGGCCATGGGTGCCGACCGCGCCATCCTGATCCAGACCGACCAGGATCTCGAGCCCCTCGCCGTCGCCAAGGTGCTGGCGGCCATCGTGGCCGAAGAGGCCCCCGACGTGGTCATCATGGGCAAGCAGGCCATCGACGGCGACAACAACGCCACCGGCCAGATGCTCTCGGCCCTGCTCGGCTGGCCGCAGGCGGCCTTCGCCTCCGAACTCGTCCTCGCGGCCGGGTCGGCCAAGGTGACCCGCGAGATCGACGGTGGACTTCAGACCGTTGAGGTGGCCCTGCCGGCGGTGATCACCGCCGATCTGCGCCTCAACGAGCCGCGCTATGCCTCGCTGCCGAACATCATGAAGGCCAAGAAGAAGCCCCTCGACGTGAAGGAACTTTCGGCCCTCGGCGTCGACACCGTCCCCCGGCTCAAGGTGCTCAAGGTCGCCGAGCCTCCCAAGCGCACCGGCGGCGTCAAGGTCGGTAGCGCCGCGGAAATCGTCTCCAACCTCAAGTCCAACGGAGTGATCTGATGGCTGTTCTGGTTTTCGCTGATCACGACAACACCACGCTCAAGGACGGTACGCACAAGACCGTCACTGCCGCCCTCGCCCTGTCGAGCGACGTCGACGTCCTGGTGGCCGGCAAGGGTGCCGGCGACGTGGCCAAGGCCGCTGCAGGCATTGCCGGGGTCCGCAAGGTCCTCCATGCCGAGAGCGACGCCCTGGGCCAGGGCCTGGCCGAGGCGATCAGCGGGCTGATCGTGCCCCTGATGGCCGGCTATGACGCCCTGCTGACCCCCGCCACCTCCCTGGGCAAGAGCTTCTCGCCCCGGGTGGCGGCCAATCTCGACGTGGCCCAGATCACCGAAGTGGTCGAGGTTGTCGATGGCTCGACCTTCGTGCGCCCGATATACGCAGGCAATGCGCTGGAGACCGTGCAGTCCTCGGACGCCAAGAAGGTGATCACCGTCCGGGCGACCAACTTCAAGGCCGCCGCCGAAGGCGGGTCCGCCACCATCGAGACCATCGACGCGGGTCCCGGCGCCGGCAAGACCGCCTTCGTCGACCAGCAGATCGTCAAGTCCGCCCGTCCCGACCTGACCGCCGCCAAGATCGTCGTCTCCGGCGGCCGGGCCATGGGTTCGGCGGAGGAGTTCCAGCGGGTGATCGACCCCCTGGCCGACAAGCTGGGTGCCGCCGTCGGGGCCAGCCGCGCCGCAGTCGACGCCGGCTACGCACCGAACGACTACCAGGTCGGCCAGACCGGCAAGGTGGTCGCCCCCGATCTCTACGTGGCCATCGGCATTTCCGGCGCCATCCAGCACCTGGCCGGCATGAAGGACTCCAAGGTCATCGTGGCCATCAACAAGGATGGCGACGCCCCCATCTTCCAGGTCGCCGACCTGGGCCTGGTAGCCGACTACAAGACCGCCGTCCCCGAGCTGATGGATGCCCTGACCGCCGCCGGCAAGTAAGCCCCGGCCGGTTTCGATCTCCGGAAGGGGGGCGCGGTCACCGCGTCCCCCTTTTCCTTGCGCCAACCCGGGAGAGGACCCCTTGCGCTGCAATGCAGCAAAAGGCTTGGCGGCGCTGCGGCAGGACACTAGGGTAAGCCCCTTCCCGCGGCCGGAGAGCCGCGACCTCGGGGTTCACACATGTCTGAAATCAGGTCGGTCGGCGTCATTGGCGCCGGGCAGATGGGGTCGGGCATCGCCCACGTGATCGCCCTCGGTGGATACGACGTCCTGCTGCACGACGTCAGTCCCGACCGGATCGAGACCAGCCTCGGCCTGATCGGCCGCAACATGACCCGGCAGGTGTCCCGCGAGATCATCACCCCGCAGGAAATGGAGGCGGCCATGGGCCGCATCCGTCCAGCGCCCGAGCTCCAGACCATCGGCGCCGCCGACCTGGTGATCGAGGCCGCCACCGAGAGCGAGGAGGTCAAGAAGTCGATCTTCCGCGCGCTTGCGCCCCACCTGGGGGCGGGGACCCTGCTGGCCTCCAACACCTCCTCGATCTCCATCACCCGCCTGGCGGCGGCGACGGATCGTCCGGAGCGGTTCATCGGCCTGCACTTCATGAACCCCGTGCCGCTGATGAAGCTGGTCGAGATCATCCGGGGCATCGCCACCGACGCGCCCACCTACGAGACCGCCGTCAACTTCGCCCGCTCCCTGGGCAAGACTACCGCCAATGCCGAGGACTTCCCGGCCTTCATCGTCAACCGCGTCCTGGTGCCGATGATCAACGAGGCCATCTACACCCTCTACGAAGGGGTCGGCACGGTGGAAGCCATCGACACCGCCATGAAGCTGGGCGCCAACCATCCCATGGGTCCCCTCGAACTGGGCGATTTCATCGGCCTGGACACGGTCCTGTCGATCATGAACGTGCTCTACGAGGGCCTGGCGGACTCCAAGTACAGGCCCTGTCCCCTGCTGACCAAGTACGTCGAGGCCGGCTGGCTGGGCCGCAAGGCCGGCCGCGGCTTCTACGACTATCGCGGCGAGGTCCCCGTCCCGACCCGCTGAGGCCAACTGTTCGCCGCGGGCGCAAGCGCCTGACAGGGCGAGATTTTCCCGTTCGACACCCCGTCATGGTTAACCGATACTCCGGGGTGATTCGGGTACGGGCGGGAACATGCGACGCCTCATTCTGCCGCTACTGACCGCAAGCTATTTCAGCCTGTCGCTGATCTTTGCGGTCCTGATCTGGCGTAACGGTGGCGGCTGGGGCGCTGGCGTGGCCGCGCTCGCCGGCGGCCTGGGACTCTGCTTCACCTTCCATGGCCTGATCACCGGCGTCCTTGGCCAGGCCTCCCTGCGCAAGGAAATCGATACCCTCCGCCATGCCCATCGCCTGCTTGTCGGCCAGATCGAGCAGATCGACACCCGGGTGGCCGAGGTGCTGGAGACCGTCGCCTTCGACGCCCAGCGTCGCTCCGAGGAACTGACCACCGAGGTCCAGCTGCTGGAGGACCTGGTCACCCGCATGAGCGAACGCCTCGACGAGCGGCTCGCCGACGGACCGGTGGGACGCGCCGGAGAGGTCGCCCGGTCCGGCTGGCGCGAGCGGCTGCAGACCGTGCGTGAGGCTCTGGTCGCCGGCCGCGTGGACCTCTACCTCCAGCCGGTGGTGAACCTCCCCCAGAGGCGGACCGTCTTCTACGAAAGCTACACCCGCCTGCGCGACGAGACCGGCCGGATCCTGATGCCCGCCGAGTTCCTCACCGTGGCCGAGCCCGAGGGCCTGGTGGCCGCCGTCGACAACCTGCTCCTCTTCCGGTGCGTGCAGATCGTCCGCCGGCTGGCCCAGACCGACAAGAAGGTCGGCATCTTCTGCAACATCTCGATCAGCTCCCTGTCCGACGAAGGTTTCTTCCCTCAGTTCCTCGAGCTGATGGCCGAGAACACCGACCTGGCCGGTTCGGTCATTTTCGAGATCGGCCAGTCCGCCTACGACGGCCGCAGCTCAACGGCGGTCCGCAACATGCGTCGGCTGGCCGAACTGGGCTTCCGCTTCAGCCTCGACAAGGTCCGACGGCTGGACATGGACTTCCAGGAACTGGCCCGCAGCGACGTCCGCTTCCTCAAGATCGGCGCCCAGTCCCTGCAGGACGAGATCGTCGAGAGCGGCGAGGGTCCGGTCTTCCGCGCCCTCCCCGACCTGGCCGCCCAGGACTTCGCCGCCCTGGCCCGCCGCTACGGCGTCGACATCATCGCCGAGAAGATCGAGGACGAGCGCCAGACCGTCGAGGTGCTCGAGCTCGACATCGGATTTGGCCAGGGCCACCTGTTCGGCGAGCCCCGGGCCATCCGCGGCGCCATCCTCGCCGAGACCGATCCACCGGCCGACTATCTCCAGGCGCCCCTGCGCCGCCGGGCCGTCTAACGGACCTGGGACACCGCCTTCGGACCTTCGGCGGTTGACCGCCGCGGCGGGGGCGGCTACCGCCCCGGGTCATGAGCCTTCCCGAACCGATCCAGGGTCTGGACGAGATCGCCGACCGCTACGACGTGGTCCTGTCGGACGTCTGGGGCGTCATCCACAACGGTCGCGAGCGTTTCGCCCCCGCCTGCCGGGCCCTGGCCGCCTTCGCCGAGCAGCGCGGTCCGGTCATCCTGATCTCCAACGCCCCCCGGCCGGCCGCTGACGTGGTTCCCCAGCTGGACGACCTGGGCGTACCCCGCGCGGCCTGGAGCACCATGATCACCTCGGGCGACGCCACCCGCACCCTCCTGGCCGAGCGGGCACCCGGGCCGGTCTGGGCGATCGGCCCGGATCGCGATGCGCCCCTCTACGCCGGCCTGGGCCTGGAGCTGACAGGGCCGGAGGACGCCGCCCTCATCTGCATCACGGGTCCCTACGACGACGAGACCGAGACCGCCGAGGACTATCGCGAGCGCTTCGAAGCCATCCTGCCGCGCCGCCTGCCCCTCCTCTGCGCCAATCCCGACATCGTGGTGCAGAGGGGCGACCGGCTGATCCCCTGCGCCGGGGCCCTGGCCCGTCTCTATGCCGACCTGGGCGGCGAGGTGCGCATGGCCGGCAAGCCCCACGCCCCGATCTACGACCTCTGCATCGCCGAGGCGGAAGCCCGGCTCGGACGCCCCGTGGATCGCCGGCGCATCCTCTGCGTCGGCGACGGCATCCCCACGGACATACTGGGCGCCAATGGCCAGGACCTCGACGTCCTCTTCGTGGCCGGCGGGATTCATGGCGCCGAACTCCTGGGGCCGAAGGGACTGGACATGGCCGCCACAAAGGGTCTCCTCGCCCAGGCGGGTGCCGGCGCGCGATGGGCCAGCGGCGCCCTGGACTGGCATGGCCCCCTTCGCGGCGACGGCCCCGAGCGCTAGACTGACCAGACCGTGGAGGACCGGATGCAGGGACGATTCTTCGAGGACCTTTCGGTTGGTGACAGCGCCGGGATCACCCGCATCGTCACCGCCTCGGTGATCGAGGCCTTCGCCGAGGTCTCCACCGACTCCAACCCCGTCCACCTCGACGCCGACTATGCCGAGGGCACGATCTTCAAGGGCCGGATCGCCCACGGCATGCTGTCGGGGGCCTACATCTCCGCCGTCATCGGCATGCAGCTGCCCGGGCCGGGGACCATCTACCTGTCCCAGTCCCTGCGCTTTCGACGACCGGTACGCCTCGGCGACGCCGTGGACGTCCGGGTCACGGTGGAGGCCCTGGATCCCCGCCGGGGCGAAGTGACCCTCTCCACCGTCTGTGAGGTCGGCGGCAAGCGGGTGGTCGAGGGCGAGGCCGTGGTCCTGGCGCCCCGCCGCGAGTCGGCAGGCTGACCATGCGCATCCTCCGGGGCTGGAAGGGACTGTCGCGGGACGACCAGGGCGCGAGCATTGCCCTGGGCAACTTCGACGGCGTCCACCGGGGGCACCAGGCGGTGATCGGCCTGGCCGCTGCTGCCGCCCGGGACCTGGGCATTGCCCTCGGGGTCGTCAGCTTCGAGCCTCATCCGCGCCGCATCTTCCAGCCCGACGCCCCCGCCTTCCGCCTGATGAAGCCCGACCAGCTGGCCCGGGCCCTGGAGGCCCTGGGGGTGGACCGCCTCTACCTCCTGCCCTTCGACGACGAAATGCGCGACCTGTCCGACCAGGCCTTCGCCGATTTGGTCCTGCACCAGGGTCTGGGCGTGCGCCACGTAGCCGTGGGCTTCGACATCTCCTTCGGCAAGGGCCGCACCGGCAGCCCCCGGACCATGCAGGCCTATGGCGCCGCCCTGGGCTTCGGCGTCTCCGTGGCCGAGGCGGTCGGGGATGGGGGCGAGGACGGCGACAGCGACAGCGAGGGCAAGTTCTCCTCCACCGACGCCCGCAATGCCCTGCGCGAGGGCCGCCCGGACCTGGCCGCCGCCATCCTGGGCCGGCCCTTCGCCATCGAGGGCGAAGTCCGCCAGGGCCGCCAGCTCGGCCGCACCCTCGGCTATCCCACCGCCAACGTCGAGCTGGACGACTATGTCGCCCCCCGCTTCGGGGTCTACGCCACCCGTACCCGCCTGGGCGACGGCCGCACCCTGGCCGGCGTCGCCAACATCGGCGTCAACCCCACCGTCCCCGGCGAAATCGCCCCCCGCCTGGAAGTCTGGCTCTTCGACTTCGACGAGGACCTCTACGGCCAGGTGATCGAGACCGACCTCATCGCCTTCCTCCGCCCCGAGGCCAAGTTCGCCTCCCTGGAGGAAATGACCGCCCAGATCGACGACGACGCCTCGATGGCGCGGATGATCCTCTCGGCGGGGTGAGGGGCCTGGTCGGTAGTCGGGTTTGTTGGGAATCCCGGTTGCCTACCCTGCAGAGACGGCGTTAGAACTTCCGTATGAACATTACCGTAAAACTCACCAAGGTCGGCAACTCGACGGGCGCCATCTTCCCGAAGGAACTCCTCGCGCGCCTGCGTGTCGGTCTCGGGGATACCCTCTACGTCAGTGAAGCGCCTGACGGCGGTGTCCGCCTGAGTCCCTCCAATCCCGACTTCGAGGCCAAGATGTCTGCTGCGGAAGCGATCATGCGTGAAGATCGCGACATCCTCCGTATCCTGGCGAAGTGACGGGCAGGGGTCCGGACGAGCCCATCTGGTTGGAAACCGAGGTCGCGCTCGCCATCCATGACCGCCAGTTGGCGGAGCACGGCGGATTGCAGGGCCTGCGTGACCCTGGCGCCCTGGCGGCCGCCCTCGAACGGCCTCGCCACAAGTGGGCCTATGGGCAGACCGACTCCGCCGCCCTTGCGGCTGCGTACGCATGGGGCTTGGCAAGGAGCCACCCCTTCGCAGACGGCAACAAGCGCACCGCCTGGGTGCTCGCCCGTCTGTTTCTTGTGATGAACGGCCATCGACTGACATTCGGGTCATCGGAGGCGATCCAGATCGTCCTGGCCCTTGCGAGCGGGGAGTTGGAGGAAGACGCCCTCGCGGTCTGGATCCGGGAGCGCCTCTCCCCCTCCCCTGCTGACAGCGCCCCCGCCGGTCTGCTATAGCCCCGGCCCATGACCCGGGTCCGGACTCCTGCGCGAATTACCCGCCCGGCGTGACGCCGCCGGACGATGTCCAGCGCGCGCCGGGAATTCCTCACCCCTCCCTGATCCGGTCCAACCTGGAAGGTCCCATGGCCGACGACGCCGCTCCCGCTTCGCGCGACTACCGCGAAACCGTCTTTCTTCCCGACACCCCCTTTCCCATGCGCGCCGGCCTGCCGGTCAAGGAGCCGGAGATCCTGGCCCGCTGGGAGGACCTGTATGTGCGCCTGAGGGCCGACCGTCAGGCCCAGGGTGCGCCCCTCTTCGTCCTGCATGACGGCCCGCCCTACGCCAATGGCGCCATCCACATCGGACATGCCCTGCAGAAGACCCTGAAGGACTTCGTGGTCCGCTCGCGCTTCGCCCTGGGCTTCGATGTCGATTACGTGCCGGGGTGGGACTGCCACGGCCTGCCCATCGAGTGGA
>CAIZKE010000035.1 GCA_903933475.1 uncultured Alphaproteobacteria bacterium
CCGGCATGAAGGCCGGGGTCTCGTCGCAGGCGTAGCCGAACATGATCCCCTGGTCGCCTGCGCCCTCGTCCTTGGCGTTGGAGGCGTCGACGCCCTGGGCGATGTCGCCCGACTGGCCGTGCAGGTGACAGGCGTACTTCGCCTTCTTCCAGTGGAAGCCCTTCTGCTCGTAGCCAATGTCGCGGACGGCTTCCCGCACCTTTGGCTCGAGGGTCGAGATCACCTCCCGGGTGAAGGCTCGATTCTCGGCCTTGTCGGCGCCAGGTCGCGTCGCACGCACCTCGCCGGCGAGGATGATCCGGTTGGTGGTGACCAGGGTCTCGCAGGCGACCCGGGCCTCGGGGTCAGCGGCAATGAAGGCGTCGACTACCGTGTCGGAAATCCGATCCGCCACCTTGTCGGGATGGCCTTCGGAAACGCTCTCGCTGGTGAAGATGTAGGAGGGGCGGGTCAATTGACGGCTCCATCTGGATCGCGGCGCGCCCCAGGTGAGCGCCTTCGCTTGAGAAGTCCTATAAAGATTTCTTTATGTCCTGCAAGCGCGCCTGAGATCAGGAGCAGGACCAGGAAGGGGCCGTCGCCGAAGCGGACATAGGGCGTCGGCGGGCGGGCTGCAGGCAGGGGCTGGTCGATGACGCCGGCGGTGCCAAGCCCGAGGACGGGTCCGGTGAGCCGGCCGCTGGAATCGATCACGGCGGAGACCCCCGTGGGTGTGGAGCGCACGATGGGCAGGCCCTCCTCGATGGCGCGGTAGCGAGCCATGTTGAGGTGCTGCCAGGGTCCGGATGCGCGGCCAAACCAGGCGTCATTGGAGATGTTCAGGATCCAGGCTGGCCGCTCGCCAGCCCGCCGGGCGGCGGCGCGGGTAAATCCCGGGAAGAGGGCCTCATAGCAGATCATCGGCTGGAACGCCGGCAGGCGCGCAAGCTGGAGGGGCCGGGGCGGTGGTCCCGCGGTGAAGTCCTCGGGCATGTGAACCAGGCTGCGCAGGCCGATCCGCCCGGCCAGGTCGCCGAGTGGGATGAACTCCCCGAAGGGCACCAGGCGGTGCTTGTCGTAGACGCCGGCGACGGCCAGGTCGGACCCGGTCCCCTCCAGCAGGACCAGGCTGTTGTGGTAGGCGACGCCCCCGTCGGACCGGGCCTCGGCCCGGTTGGCCCCCATGGCCAGGACCTGGCCGGGCGCGAGGGCGGACGCCAGCGCCTCCCGCCAGCCTTGCCCGGGGATCATCAGGTCGTTGATGATCGCCGGCAGGGCGCCCTCTGGCCAGACGATGATGTCGGGGGCCTGCGCCGCCGGGCGGCGGGTCAGGTCCAGGTAGGTCTTGAAGATGGCGGGCAGGTTCTCGGGTCGCCACTTGGTCTTCTGGTCGATGTCCGCCTGGACGATGCGGACCTGGGGACCCGCCTCCCCGGCTGGTGTCCCGGCGATCCGGTGAGCGCCCCAGGCGAAGAGGACAAGGGCGGGCACCATCGCGGCGGCGGCCCGCGACAGCCTGCGGCCCGGGGTGCCCGGGTCGAGGATCCAGGCGGGTGCGGCAGCGAGGGCCAAGGTCATCCAGGTCAGGCCGTAGGCGCCGACGAGGGCCGCGCCCTGGGACAGGGGCGAACCCGCCGGCCAGGCTTCACCGGGCAGGTTCCAGGGGAAGCCCGTCAGGAGGTGCCCGCGCAGCCACTCAGCCGCCGCGAACACCCCTGCGAAGACCAGGACCCGGGCCCCACCCTGGGACCGGAGGCACCGCCAGGCCGCGCCCGCCGCCGCCCAGAAGAGGGACAGGCCACCAGCCATCAGGACGAGGGCGAAAGGCGCCATCCAGCCATAGGTCCGCTCGTCCACGAGGAAGGGCTCGACGATCCAGGCCACCGAGACCGAGAAATAGCCCAGGCCGGCGAGCCAGCCCCGGACAGTTGCGGCCCGGAGGGGGTGCAGGGCGGGGCGGTCCAGGGCCCAGAGGATCAGGGCGAAGCCCGCCAGCCCCGGCAGGAGGCCGAAGGGCGGGAAGGCGAGGGCCGCCAGGACGCCGCCGGTGAGGGCGACGGAGCCGGCCAGGACGGCGGACCGCGGCGGCAAGGTCAGTCTGCGGGAGGCGGCGGCGGGGTGGAGGGGCGGATCCGGACCCGCTTGATCCGGCGAGGATCGGCATCGAGCACCTGGATCTCGTAGCCATCGCGAAAGGCGATCACCTCGCCCCGGCGGGGAAGCCGGCCGGCGACGGCGGCAACCAGGCCACCGACCGTGTCGATCTCCTCATCCAGGTCCGGCGGCGCCAGGTCGAGTCCGAGCACAGCCTCGAGTTCCTCAAGCGGGGCCCGGGCGTCGGCATCGAAGGCGCCGTCCGGCCGCGCCATGACGCCTGCGACCTGGGCCTCGTCGTGTTCATCATCGATTTCGCCCACCACAGCCTCGACCAGGTCCTCGAGGGAGACCAGGCCGTCCGTGCCACCAAACTCGTCGATCACCAGGGCCATGTGGGTGCGGGTCGCCTGCATCCGCAGGAGCAGGTCGGCGGCGCGCATGGAGGCGGGTACGTAGAGGGCGTCCCGCCTGAGCCGCATCAGGACCGATTCCGCCGCCGCGCCCCGGCGGCCGCGAGGCCGGACGCCGGTGGCCATCTGCTTGAAGACGTCCTTCACGTGGACGACGCCCAGGGGATCATCGAGGGTCTCCCGGTAGATGGGCATGCGGGAGTGCTCGGCGTCGATGAAGCGGGCCACGACCTCGTCGAAGGGAGTGTCCACCTCGACGGCAACGATATCCGCCCTCGGGGTCATGACGTCGTCGACCCTCAGGGACTGGAAGGCCTGGGCCTGGTCGACCAGGCGGCCCCCGGCGGACTCCGCCAGGGCCGCCGCCGCCGTGGCGTCAGGTGTCCGGTCGCGGGCCCCGAAGATCCGGAGGATCCGGCTTGCGAGGCCCCGCCCTTGTCGCCCCTCCGGGGCGGGCGCTTCATGACTGGCCATGGTCTCCTCTTTCGGCAGCGTAGGGGTCAGGTGCCCCCAGGCCAGCCAGGATTTCCGTTTCGAGGCCCTCCATCTCGGCGGCCTCTTCGTCGGTCTCGTGGTCATAGCCTACAAGATGCAGGACGCCGTGCGCCACGAGATGTTGCAGGTGATGCTCAAAGCGCTTGTCCTGGGCCTCGGCCTCCCCCCGGCAGGTTTCGAAGGCCAGGGCGACATCACCAAGCCAGCCCCCGGGATTGGTAGGGGCTGGGAAGGACAGGACGTTGGTGGGTCCAGCCTTCGAACGGAAGGCGGCGTTCAGGTCCGCCAGGCGGGCGTCGTCGGCCAGGAGTATGGCCAGCCCACCCCGGGCGTCCGCCGCCGCCAGGGCGGCCTCCGCAGCTTTCAGGGCAAGGCCCGGGGCGTCTGCGGAGCCGAAACCCCAGTCGCCGCCCTCCACGAGCACTTCGATCCCACCCGTTCCGGAAGCCGGCGTCATGCCGCAGAGCCCGGAGGGCGACCATCGGCCTCGTAGGCCCGGACAATCCGCTCGACCAAGGGATGGCGCACAACATCCTCGGGCCCAAAGCGGGCGATGCCGATACCCTTCTCGCCCTCCAGCAGGGCGACGGCATGGGCCAGGCCGGAATCCCGGGGTTGGGGCAGGTCGATCTGGCTGGGATCACCGGTCACGACCATCTTGGCCCTCTCACCGAGGCGGGTCAGGACCATACGCATCTGCATGCGGGAGCAATTCTGCGCCTCATCCACGATGATATAGGCCTCGGACAGGGTCCGGCCCCGCATAAAGGCGATGGGCGCAAGCTCAATCTCGCCCTTTTCCCGGCGGCGGCGGAACTGCTCGGGCCCCAGTATGTCGGTCAGGGCCTCCCAGACTGGCGCCATGTAGGGGTCGACCTTCTCGGTCAGGTCGCCGGGAAGAAAACCCAGACGCTCGCCAGCCTCTACCGCCGGGCGCGAGACGATCAGCCGTTCGACATCACCCCGCAGGAGGGCACCGACGCCGGCGGCCACGGCCAGGAAGGTCTTTCCGGTGCCGGCGGGGCCAAGCCCGAAGACCAGGTCGTTGCGGGCCAGGACCTCGAGATAGCGGGCCTGGGCGGGCGTCCGCGGCGACACGGGGCCCCGGCGGCCCGAGGGCAGGGCGCCGGGCGGCGAGCCGCGCCCGGTCCGGGCCTGGCCGATGGCCACGCGCACGTCCGCCTCAGCGACCTCCAGTCCCCGTTCCGCGCGGAGGGCCAGGGACTCGACGACCTTCTTGGCCGAGGCGCGGCCGCGTACGTCACCGGTCAGGGCAACCCCCCCGCCGGGGGTCTCGACCAGGACGTCGAAGGCGTCCTCGATCAGGGCTGCATGTCGGCTGGAGGGGCCTGAGACCGCCCGGGAGGCGGCGTCGGAAAGGGTGACGAACTCTGCAGTGCGGCTCATGCGGTCTGGGTTTCAGCAACAAGGGTCCCCGCCAGGCTCATCCGGGCGGCGGCGTCGATGCGGACAGGGGCGATCCGGCCGATCAGTTCGGCGGGACCGTCGCAGTGCACGGCCTGCAGGTAGGGGCTGCGACCGGACAGCTGGCCCGGTTGGCGGCCGGGCTTCTCGAAGAGGACGGACAAGATCCGTCCCTCCTGGGCGGTGTTGAAGGCCTTCTGCTGGGACTCCATCAGGGCGTTGAGGCGGGCCAGGCGCTCGTCCATCACCGCTAAGTCCACCTGTCCGGGCTGGGCCGCCGCCGGGGTCCCGGGTCGCCGGGAATACTTGAAGGTGAAGGCCGAGGCGTAGCCGACCTGCCGCACCAGGGCCAGGGTGGCTTCGAAGTCGGCCTCGCGCTCGCCAGGAAAGCCGACGATGAAGTCGCCGGACAGGGCGATGTCGGGACGGACGGCGCGGATCTTCTCCACCAGGCGCAGGTAGGACTCGGCGGTATGGCCGCGGTTCATGGCCTTGAGGATCCGGTCAGACCCGGACTGCACAGGCAGGTGAAGGTAGGGCATGAGCTGGGGCAGGTCGGCATGGGCGGCGATCAGGTCGTCGTCCATGTCCCGGGGATGGCTGGTGGTGTAGCGGATCCGGTCCAGGCCCTCGATCCGGGCCAACTGGCGGGCCAGGCCGCCAAGGCCGCCCTCTCCTGACCAGGCGTTGACGTTCTGGCCCAGAAGGGTGACCTCGCGCACCCCGCGGGCGGCGAGGGAGCGAGCCTCGGCGAGGATGTC
>CAIZKE010000036.1 GCA_903933475.1 uncultured Alphaproteobacteria bacterium
CAGACCGGGCTCTCAATTCAGACCGGGCCCTCTATGCAGACCGGGTCCGTAGCGGCCTCGGTCTCGAAACTCCGGATCCGTCTGGTGCCATTGCTGTGGAACGCCTTGAGGCGGCCGAGGTGGGGCATGTCGCCTTTGCAGCGCCCTGGAAGCTGGCGAGGGTCATGGACCGCTTTGCGGAGCGCAGGGGCTTTGCGGTCCCAGGTCCCGACATGGCTGAAGCGGGCGAAGCCGCGCGGGCGCCCCATGCCGTCCCGGAGGCGCTCTTCACCGCCCTTTGGGCCATTGTCGATGGTGCCGGCGGGGGACGCTCTGCGCTTGAGTTCACACAGGCCACGGCGGCCCTCGGGATCCATCTGGACCCGGGCTTCCGGGACGCCCAGCTCGAGGTCAGCCGGAGGTGGCCCGGCGTCGCCGCCGCCGCCGCCCAGGGCTGGCCTGAGCCCTTCACCCTGGCCCAGCTGGCCTCCGCGCCCGCGGGGTCGCTGGCGTCAGAGTTCCGTGCACTGATTGTCGACAACGGCTTCGACCTCGAGGTGCTTGACCGGGACGCCCTGTCCCTGCGCGACCTTCCGGCACCCCTCAACTACCTCAATGCCCGGATCCTGCAGGTCCACGACCTCTGGCACCTGGTGGGCGGATACCAGACCACCGGCCTGCACGAGATCGCCATCTCGGCCTTCCAGCTCGCCCAGTTCGGTCACGCCTATTCCGCCTGGGTCCTGGCCGTCACCCTGGCGTCAGCCTCCGTCGAACCGGTCAGGTACGGCGTACTCTCCGGGGTCATCGCCGCCGCCTGGAGCCATGGGCGCGCCACCCCGGCCCTGCTCGGGGTGGACTGGCCCTCGGTCTGGGCGGAACCCATCGGGACCGTGCGCGAACGCCTCGGCGTCACGGCCTTCGAGTCGCCCTGGCCCGCCGACCTGTTCGAACGGGCGGCCTGACCGCGCCCCCGCCGTTGCCTCCGGCGGGCCGAGACCCTACCTTCCGCCCGAGACGCTCGAGGGCGTCAGAAACATATGACCTGGAGGGTTTCCCCATGCTCGGCAGAATGCAGGACTGGCCGCTGACCGTTGACCGCATTCTCGATCATGCCCGGGCCTGGCACGGCGACCGGGAGATCGTCTCACGGTCCGTCGAAGGCCCCATCGTCCGCACCACCTACGCCGAGGTCCATGGCCGGGCCAAGCGCGTCTCCAGCGCGCTCAAGGCCCTGGGCATCCGCCATGGCGACCGGGTCGCCACCCTGGCCTGGAACACCGCCCGGCACCTCGAGGCCTGGTACGGCATCATGGGCATCGGCGCGGTTTGCCACACCCTGAACCCCCGCCTGTTTTCCGAGCAGCTGGTCTACATTATCAATCACGCCGAGGACCGGGTCATCTTCACGGACCTGACTTTCCTTCCGATCCTGGCCCAGATCCGCGACCAGATCCCGACGGTGAAGCACTTCATCGTGATGACCGACGAGGCGCACATGACGGACGCGCTTCCCGGCGCCCTGGCCTATGAGACCCTGGTCGCCAGCCATTCCGAGGACTGCGCCTGGGGGGGCTTCGACGAGAACAGCCCGGCGGGCCTCTGCTACACCTCGGGAACAACGGGCAATCCCAAGGGCGTCCTCTACTCGCACCGCTCCAACTTCCTCCACACCCTGGTCACCGCTGGGGTGGACGTGATGGGCTTGGGGGCGATGGAGACGGTTCTGC
This sequence comes from uncultured Alphaproteobacteria bacterium, assembly GCA_903933475.1. Taxonomy (GTDB): domain Bacteria; phylum Pseudomonadota; class Alphaproteobacteria; order Caulobacterales; family Caulobacteraceae; genus Phenylobacterium. The sequence goes on from CAIZKE010000036.1 coordinate 1,710, forward strand.
CAGTGGTGCCCATGTTCCACGCCAACGCCTGGGGCATCGCCTTCTCGGCCCCCGCCGTGGGCGCAAAGCTGGTCATGCCGGGCCCGAAGCTGGACGGCGCCTCCGTCCACGAGCTCCTGGAGTCCGAGAATGTGACCTTCTCGGCCGCCGTGCCGACCGTCTGGCAGATGCTGCTGACACACCTCCGCCAGACGGAGGGCAAGCTGACCTCCCTCAAGCGGGTGGTCATTGGCGGGTCCGCCGTGCCGGAGGCCATCGTCCGTGGCTTCCGCGACGAGTTCGGGGTCGACGTCACCCACGCCTGGGGCATGACCGAGACCTCGCCCCTTGGCACCCTCGCCAATCCTTCGGCCAGGGTCGCGGAGATGGACGAGGATGCCCAGCTGAAGTTCAAGCTGAAGCAGGGCCGTCCCCCCATCTGCATCGACCTCAAGCTGGTCGACGACGCGGACAAGGTCCTGCCGCATGACGGCGCGACCTTCGGCCGCCTGATGGTGAAGGGCCCCTTCGTGGTCGGCCAGTATTTCAAGGGCGATGGGGGAGACGTCCTCGACCCGGACGGCTTCTTCGATACCGGCGACGTCGCGACCATTGACGAGTATGGCTACATGCAGATCACCGACCGCTCCAAGGACGTCATCAAGTCCGGCGGCGAGTGGATCAGCTCCATCGAGATCGAGAATATCGCGGCGGGCCACCCCAAGGCCGAACTCGCCGCCGTGATCGGCGTGGCCCATCCCAAGTGGGACGAACGGCCCCTGCTGCTGGTCAAGCTCCGCCCAGGTGAGATGGGGACCAAGGACGAGTTCCTGAAGTTCCTCGAGGGCAAGATCGCCAAGTGGTGGACGCCGGACGACGTCGTCTTCGTGGATGACATTCCCCTGGGAGCCACCGGCAAGATCGACAAGAAGCTGATCCGCCTTCGCATGGCGGACTATCGGCTGCCGACGGCGGGCTGAGTTCAGGGCCCGGCGGCGGAGTCTTGACCTCGATCAAGGCGCCGCCGTCCCAGGCGGCGAGGATGACGGGGTCAGAAGGAGTGACCCCATGCCCCATCTTCCTCTCGCCGAGCAGGCCTATCTGCTGATCACCCTTGGTGCCTTCGCCGTCTTCATCCTGGCGCTGGGCGGAGTCTCAATCCCCATCATGCTGAGCCGCAAGGACCCGCAGCCCCGGAGCTGAAGCTCAGGGGCGCCGGTAGGTGGCCGCCGGGCCGGGTTCGCCGTCGCAGGTCAGGACCTCCCGGCGCACCAGGTCGATGGCGTGCCCGAGCAGGGAGTTGGCCGCCGCCGGGTGCAGGCGCTTGTCCACCGCGGCGTACATCTCCGGCACCATGTCGGCGATCCGGCCCACCCCCTTGTCCACGCAGGCCAGGAACTGGGCCTCGCGGCCACGCCTGTGCGCGGCGTAGGCGGCGATGAAGGGTGCAACGTCCGTGATCGGCGGTCCGTGGGTCGGCCACAGGGTATCGAACTTCCGGTCGGCCACCTTCTGCAGGCTCTCCATGTAGGCGGTCATGTCGCCGCCCGGCGGCGAGACCACCGTGGTCGACCAGCCCATGATGTGATCGCCGGAGAACAGGGCGTTCTCCTCGTGAAGGGCATAGCAGATGTGATTCAGGGTGTGGCCGGGGGTGGCGACCGCCTCCACGGTCCAGCCGGGCCCGCGGATCACCTCGCCCCCGCGCACCACGATCTCGGGGCGGAAGCCCTCGTCCTCGTCGGCCTCGACGACAATGCCGTCCGCCGCGCCGATCCGGGAGGGCGGGCAGCCGTGAATCCGGGCGCCTGTCCGGGCCTTGAGGGGCGCGGCGAGGGGGGAGTGGTCGGAATGGTGGTGGGTGATCAGGATGTCGGTGATGGTCTCGCCCGCGGTGGCGGCGAGGATGGCCTCGAGGTGGTCGTCCAGGTCCGGGCCGGGGTCGATGACCGCCACCTGTCCCCTGCCGATGATGTAAGTGCCCGTGCCCAGGAAGGTGAAGGGACCGGGGTTATTCGCCACCACCCGCCGGATGAGGGGCGAGACCTGGTCGCAGGCGCCGTATTCGAAGGTGATGTCCTTGACGAAGGGGATCATGGCCAGGCTCACAGGGGTCGCGGAAGGACGGACGACAGGTCATAGCCTGCGCCGGCGGCGAGGGCGACCAGGGACTCCCGGTCATGGTCGCCGGCGCGCAGGGACCCCAGGGCCCAGGCGGTGACCGAGCGCGTCCCGGACCGGCAATAGGCCAGCACGGGGCCCGGCGAGTTGGCGACGGCGGCGAAGACGGCATCGGCGGTCTCGGCCGAGGGCATGCCGGCAAAGGGAAGGTCCACGAACTCCAGGCCCGCCGCCTGGGCGACCGCCTTCATTGCGGCGCCGGAAGGCTGGTCGGGGGATTCGCTGTCCGGCCGGTTGCAGACCACCCGGACAAACCCCTCCGAAGCGGCCCGGGCAAGGTCGCCGGGCAGCAGCTGGGGCGACACAGACAGGCGCTCCGTCACGCGGTGGAACTCGGACATGGACTGGACCCTCCTCGGAACCCGCGCCAGGAAGCTGGGCGGGTGCGTTGACATCATCGGGGGGGGATGGAAGTTTCGCAATCGTCAGGCCCCCAAAAAACCCTCGCCCCGGCTTTCCCTCATGTTGCGCTTCATCGCCCGTCGACTGCTTGTGGCCGGGCCGACCCTGCTGGTGGTGATCACCCTGGCCTTCTTCATGATGCGGGCCGCGCCCGGTGGCCCCTTCGATACCGAGCGCCGCCTGCCGCCGGCGGTGGAGCAGAACCTGAAGGCCAGGTACGGCCTCGACCGCCCCCTCGGCGAGCAGTACCTCGCCTATCTCAAGGGCGTGGTGCGGGGCGACTTTGGTCCCTCCCTGAAATATCCCGACAAATCGGTGGCCGACATCCTGACCCAGAATGCACCGGTCAGCCTGCGCCTCGGCCTGGCCGCCCTGGTCCTGGCCATGGCGACGGGGGTCAGCCTGGGCGTCCTGGCCGCCCTGCGGCGGAATGGCCTCCTGGACATCGGCGCCATGGGCCTGGCCATTCTGGGCGTCTGCGTGCCCACCTTCGTCACCGCCCCCCTGCTGATCCTGCTGTTCGGCTCGACCCTGCAGTGGCTGCCCAATGGCGGCTGGAACGGCGGCGCCCTGCCGAACATGATCTTGCCGGTGATTGTCCTGGCCCTGCCCCAGGCGGCCATCATCTCGCGCCTGACCCGGGCGGGGATGATTGAGGCCCTCGGGGCCGGGCATGTCCGCACGGCCCGGGCCCGGGGCCTGCCCGAGTGGGCGGTCGTCCTGCGCCACGCCCTGCGCCCGGCCCTGACGCCCCTGGTCAGCTATCTGGGCCCCGCCGCCGCGGGCCTGCTGACCGGGTCCCTGGTCGTCGAGAAGATCTTCAACCTGCCGGGCCTGGGCAAGTTCTTCGTCATCAGCGCCCTGCAGCGGGACTATACCGTCGTGATGGGCATGATCGTCGTCTATGCGGGCCTGGTCCTGTTCCTGAACCTCTTGGGCGACCTGCTGCTGGCGGTCGTCGATCCCCGGGTGCGCCTGTCATGAGCGAGACTGTCCTGACGGGGCGCCCGGCCGCCCGCGGCCGCAGCCTGACCGATGACGCCATCGCCCGCCTGCTCGCCAACCGGGCGGCCACCGCCAGCCTGGTGGTCCTGGTCCTCCTGACCCTCTTCGCCCTGCTGGGCCCGGCCCTGACCCCCTGGCCCTACGACCAGGTCAACAAGTCGGACGTCTGGGTCCCGCCCCTGACCCACGGCCACCTGCTGGGGACCGACGCCCTGGGCCGGGACCTTCTGGCGCGCCTGGCCATGGGCCTGCGGGTCTCCCTGTCGATCGGCCTGGTCGCCACCCTGGTCTCGCTCCTGATCGGTGTCGCCTGGGGGGCGACCGCCGGCTATCTCGGCGGGGTGGTGGATGAGGCCATGATGCGGATCGTCGATGTCCTCTACGCCCTTCCCTTCATCTTCTTCGTCATCCTGCTGATGGTGGCCTTTGGGTCGAACATCCTGCTGATTTTCGTGGCCATCGGCGCGGTGGAGTGGCTGACCATGAGCCGCATCGTCCGCGGCCAGACCCTGTCCCTGAAGCAGAAGGAATTCATCGAGGCCGCCCGGGCTGCAGGCCTGGGGCGCCTGGGCGTGGTGGTCCGGCACATCATCCCGAACCTCCTGGGACCGGTGGCCGTCTACGTGACCCTGACCATTCCTGCGGTCATACTGGCGGAGAGCTTCCTGTCCTTCCTCGGCCTCGGCGTCCAGCCGCCCATGGCCTCCCTGGGGACCCTGATTTCGGCGGGGGCACAGGACATGGAGATGGCCTGGTGGCTGCTGGTCTTCCCGTCCCTGGCCATGGCCGCCACCCTGGCCGCCTTCAACTTCATCGGCGACGGCCTGCGCGACGCCCTGGACCCCAAGGACCGCTGAGGGGGCTACTCCTCGCGGCGGGCGCGGAAGGCCGTCATGCCGTTGACCTTCAGAAGGTAGCTACCCATGGCGGCCCGCCGGATGACCACGGTATCGCCCACCTTGGGATCGCGGGGCAGGGACTCCTGGTCGGTCTGCTCCCACCGCGACCCGTCCGCGAGTCGTAAGCCCCAACCCCGATTCGCCGCCCGATAGACGCTGGCGACGGTGGTCTCGACGGCCTCGACCTCGGTCTTCTCACCGCCCGCGAACAGGCCCGTGAGGGCGGGAACCGAAAACCCGAAGGCATCGCGCCGGACGGCCTTCACTTGTTCTCGGTCCACGACGGTCAGGGCACCGCTCCGGACCTGCCCGATGACTCGGGACGCCAGGGCGTCGAAGCAGGCCAGCCTCTCGGTGTCCGCCTTCTGCTGTGAACAGGCCTCGAGGTCTGCCGCCAGGTCCACGCCTGTCCCGGCCGCCCTCGACGCTTGCGCAAGGGCCAGGCCCGCGACCAGGAGGGCTGCAGCGAGTGGCGGGAAATAGGTTCTGGACACGTCTGACGCCCCTCTTCGCTGGAATGGATAACCGATTGTCATCATGTTGCCATAATGCGACACAATTCGCCATATTCCCGGTCAGGTTCGGCTCTCCATTGACGTAAGTGCGCCGCCGTATCAATCACGCCGGATAGCTTGCGCCGTCGTCCCGTCGGGCGCACCGCTTCGCCTTTCATGAGGCCAAGCGGCTGGCAATAAAGGAGCATGTCTTGAGCAGCAACTCGATCCGCAGGCGTCTTCTGGCGTCGACAGTCCTCGCCGGCGCCATCGCCTCTGTGGCGGGCGTCTCTTACGCCGCCGATGCGGACGTCTCAGAAATTGTCGTAACGGGTTCCCGCATCGTCCGTCAGGACTTCGTGGCTATCAGCCCGGTGACCACCGTGGGCGCCGAGACTATCCAGGGGACCGGTACGCTGACCGTTGAGACCCTCCTCAACGAACTGCCTCAGATCGTCCCGGGCAACACCCGGACCTCCAACAACGCGGGCGGTGAAGACTTCGCCACCGTCGACCTGCGGGGCCTCGGCCCGGGCCGCACCCTGGTGCTGGTGAACGGTGAGCGTGTGCCGGCCTCCTCGACCACTGGCGTGGTTGACCTCAACACCATCCCCGCTTCGCTGATCTCGCGCATCGAGGTCGTAACGGGCGGTGCCTCGGCGGTGTACGGCTCCGACGCCGTCGCTGGCGTCGTGAACTTTATCCTGAAGGATAACTTCGAAGGCGCTGAGCTTAACGTCTCTTACGGCTCAAGCTTCGACGGCTACCAACCCGAATATGAAATCAACGGCGCTATCGGCGGTGATTTTGCCAACGGCCGCGGTAACATTGCCACCTTCGCGTCCTACTACAGCCGCGACAAGGTCGGTCAGGGCGAATTCGACTACTCGAAGAAGTCAGCTGCAGCCGTCGGTGACGCGAACGACAACTACTTCGTGGTCGACACCTACGACGAGGCCAACAAGATCCTTTCCGCAGGTGGTTACGTCGCATTCTCTGGCGGTTCGAGCACCCCGGCCTGGGGCGTGATCCCCACCGGTCAGGGCTTCCAGAATCTCGCCACTCTCCTGCCCTCCCAGTTCGGTGCCGGCACCTACGACACCAACTGTGATGGCGTCGCGAACACCACGGCTTACAACAGCGGAAACCTGACCTTCGACCCCACCGGCAAGCTTTCGCCGTCCCAGACTTCAGGTGCCTGCGCCGTACCTTCCGGTCAGGGAGACCGCTCGGGTATCCGCGGGGGGTCGACGCGCTACAACTACGCGCCCGATAACTACCTGATCACCCCAGCAGAGCGCATCAACTTCACCACCATTCTGTCCTATGACATTACGGACGATATCAAGGCCAAGGTGAACCTGAACCTTTCGAACTCCAACCAGGAAGTCCAGCTGGCGCCGACGCCCGCCGGCCCCGGTACGGAGATCACGGTCACCCCCACCCCGGCCATGCTGTCCTACATCCAGTCGTCCCACCCGGACCTCTACACCGCCATCCAGGGCCGCACGAACCCGGCCGCCCCGTTCAAGATGTACCGTCGCTTCAATGAGGTGGGCACCCGTAACGCGTTCAACGAGAACAACGCCTACTACCTGCTGGCCACCGTCGACGGCAAGATGACGGATACCTGGTCGTGGAGCATCACGGGAAGCTACGGTACGAGCCGGTTTGACTCGCGCGGTACCAACAGCGTCAACTCGACCGCCCTGAACCAGGGTCTGGCCGGGTGCCAAACGGCTGTGGGTGCCTCGCTGGGCTCCGCCGCCCTTCCGGGTTGCGTCACCCTCGACGTCTTCGGTGAAAACACCCTTACGGCGAAGATGGTAGACTTCATTCGGGTCACTACCTTCTCAAGCACCGACATCGAGGAAAGCCGAATCTCGGGCTTCATCCGCGGCAACGCATTCGAACTGCCCGCCGGCCCCGTGGCCGTTGTGGTGGGCGCGGAGTATCGGGAGTCCAGCGCCGCCTTCCGCGTGGACAACGAGCAGCGCACCGGTAACATCAAGGGCTTCAACGCCACCCAGGACCAGGCGGGGTCTATCGACGTCGGTGAACTGTACGGCGAAATTGCTGTGCCTCTGCTGAAGGACGTATTCCTGGTGCAATCCCTCGAGATCGAGGCGGGTTACCGTTTCTCGGACTATTCGAGCATCGGCGGCACGTCCACTTACAAGGTCGGCATGAACTACGCTCCGATCTCGTCGGTCCGGGTTCGCGGCGTCTACAACAAGGCGGTCCGCGCCCCGAACGTGTTTGAGCTCTTCCAGGCGGGCGACCAGGGCTTTCCATCCTACGTAGACCCCTGCAACGCCAACCGGAACCCCTCGGCGTCGACCCTGGCCTTCTGCTCGGCCAAGGCTGGCGGCTTCAATTACGCGGGCTACGCCCAGCCGAACTCCCAGACACAGTCCTTCGCCTTCGGCAACCCGGACCTGCTGCCCGAGACAGCTGAAACCTACACCGCCGGGATCGTCTTCCAGCCAGAAACCTTCGTGCTGGGCGACATCAAGGCGAGCGTCGACTACTACAATATCAAGATCACCGACGCGATCGGGGGTCTGGGCGCAGGCTTCTTCCTCAGCCAGTGCTACACCGGTCAGGACCTGGCCAGCGATGCCTGTCAGCGGATCAACCGGGATTCCAGTACTGGCAACTTGATTTCGGTGAACACCGCCCGTGGTAACATCTCGGAAATTGAGACGGCGGGTTACGACGTCCAGGTCGACTACACCCTCGACTTCGATGCCCTGAACCTCCCGGGTCGATTGAACGTCAACGAGCTGTTCTCGTATATGGAAACCTATACGGTGGATGGTGCGGAACAGGTTGGCTACAACAGTGCAGGTGTCGGTGGTGCCTCTCCGGAGTGGAAGTCGGTCCTGTCGGCGACCTATTCGCTCAACGATTGGCAGGTCCTAGCCCGTTGGAGCTACACGCCGACCATGTTGGCGGCGAGCTTCGAGAACGAGCTCCCGGCTGCGTCCTTCGTAGATGTCTCGGCCCGCTGGAACTTCAATGACCGGATCCAGTTCACGGGCGTGATCGGCAATCTCATGGATGAGCGTCCGCCGCAGATCACCGAAGGTCTCTTCGGCCAGGCGAACACGGATGTGCAGCTGTACCGCGTGCTCGGGCGTACCTTCCAGGTGAAGGCCCGGCTGCGCTTCTAAGACGGACTTTTCGTCCGAGCGATCGGATCGGGGCGGCGGGGAAACCTGCCGCCCCTTTTTTTGCCTGCTCCGTGAGGAAGTACCCGTTGGGGGCTGGCCCGTGGGGCTCTTCGCCCAGGCGCATGACCGCCCGCCCCCCCCATTAAGGAAGGCTGCAGAGGTCTCAATTTTAGGGCTGCCTCCGGACCTAAGGACTACGCCGGTCGGCCCGGGGGGTCAGCCCGTCGGCGTCAGGGGCGCGGGGTGCGCACCCCTGGACCGATGTGAGAGGACACAAAGGAGACTGCTTCGCCCAAGGCGGCCGCCCAGCCATCCGCCTGGTCAGGATCGGGGCTGTGATCGGCGTCTTTGATGGTGACGAGGCGCACAGTCTTTCCTTGCTGGGCAAGGGCCTTCTGCAGGATCACGCTCTGGTCATAGGGGACGGTCAGGTCCTCATCACCATGGATCAGCAGGAGGGGGATGGAGACCTTGTCCGCATTCCGGGCGGAGGAGTTCGCCATCAGAATGGACCTATCCTTGTCAGGGTCCCCAATGGCGCTCGTCCAGTACTTGTAGCTGACGCTGGTCGACCCAGCGGCCAAGCTCCCGAAGACGTCTTTGCCCGTGGAGCCATCGCGGACCCAGCGCAGCATTTCCGGCAGGTCCGATACCCCGGCACCAGCGACCGAGCACTTGAAGATATCCGTATTCTTGAAGGCTGCGGTCATGGCGGTATAGCCGCCGTAGGACCAACCCATGATGCAAACCCGGGACGGATCGATGGCCCCGGTCTTGATGAGGCTAGTGGTAGCATCCGCTACGTCCAGCTGCATCCGCTGGCCCCACTGGCGGTGACCGGATTCCACGAAGGCGCGGCCAAGGCCAGCGCCCCCCCGGAAGTTCGGCTGAAGCACAGCATAGCCCCGCGTCGCAAAGGTGTGGGCGAAGGGATCGGAGCCGAAAACATCCCGGCCTTCGGGGCCGCCGTGGGGTATGACCACAAGGGGCAGGTTCCTGTCGGCCCCGGTCGCCCCTGGGGGCAGCCAAAGGTAGCCCCATTGGGCCTTTCCGTCGGAGGTGGTGTAGTTAAAGACCTTTGCGGTGGGCAGAAGCGCCGGATTGATATCCGGGTGGGCCTGGAAGAGGACGCTCAACGATTTCTTGCCGTTGTCGTAGATGTAGTACGTCCCCAGGTCTTTCGGGCCGAAGGTCCGGACAAGCCAGCGCTCGCTCCCGCCTTCCGAGCGGGAGACAAGGGAGAGGTTCACATCCGGTCCCAGGGCCTTGGAAAGGCCGGTCCAGATTTTACCGAAGGTTGGGTCCTTCGCCTCGCAGGCCAGCCGGTACTCGATCCAGCAGGCGCCAAGGACCGTTCGGCTCTCACGATCAACGATGACACGCTGGACGTCGAAGTCTGGGCTGGAGGCGATCTCCTCTCCGTACTCGCCGGTGCTCGTGTTGTAAGTAAAGGCAGCGCTCTTGTCCGCGCCCTCCCGACGGGCAAGGACGATCATCTCGTTCGGCTTCACGCCGGGTGAAACGGGGGTAAATGTAGGCGCGCTATTGGCCCCTTCCGAGCCCTTGAACCGGACAATCTCGATCCAGTCCTTGGTCCCTGCCGGGCGACGCTTCCAGACCAGACCCCGCCCGCCTTCGATCACATCCTGTCGCAGGACCGGCGTCCCGGTAACATCTGTCTCCCAGTTGAACGTGTTGGCATCGCCGCGCTCGATTTCCTCGCGAGCGCCGGTCTCTACATTGACCCGCCAGAGGGCGGCACCGCCCTCCTTCGGAACAATCAGGAGAACATTCTTTGGGTCCGAGGGTAGATCGTCGATGAGCCCCGCGCTCACGGACTTATCGAATCCCTGATCACGCGTGGGGTCATAGAGCGAAAGCAGTCCGGTTCCGTCGGTATTGGAGGAATAAATCATCCGATAGCGGGCGACACCTTCGTCGACATTGCCTCTCCGATCGGCGTTGTTGTTGCCATGGACGATCCGAACCCGTTGGGAAAGGCCGAAGATGACGCGGCTGTTTCCTTTGAAGTAGACGAAATCAACCCGCATGTTCTGGTCGGAGCGTGCAACGGAAAGAGGTTTGATTGTACCGCTGTCGACATCGATCAGCAGAAGTATATCTCCCGCCGCCTCCCGTTTGACCGTCACAACCTTCCGGCCATCTGGGGAAAGACGGGCGGATCTGTAGTCCGGGTGGCCGACGAATGTCGCGAGAGGAATCTCAGGCTGCGCTTGGGCCAGGGCCTGAGCTTGCGCCTGAGTTGGGCCGAAACCCAATACCCCCGCCCCCAGTAGGACTGCACAAATTGCAGACCGCGCTGCGGATGTGCGCCAATACTGGCGGTTTGATCTTACTCCAAGCATCGCAAGTTTCCCCTTAGCAGAAGTCAATTCCTGCGCATCCATCCTCAGAACCCCGTCTCTTCAGGAACTCTTACAGATATAGCCCCCGCCGGCTTGCGGCTCCAGGCTATTTCATCGAGGATCGCTTCGGCCCGGGGGTCGCCCAGGATCCAGGCTGTCGCCGCCAGGCTGCGGGCCGAAGTCGCTGAGACCCCGAACATGCGGCTGATGGCCTCCAAGGGCGTGCCTTCCGAGGCCATCCACTTCAGGCGCAGTTCCTCGTTCGTGCCGGACAGGGCGCGGGCCCGGTCCACGGCGTCGTAGAAGCCGCCGATCTGGTCGACGAGGCCCAGCTCCCGGGCCTGGGCCCCGGTCCAGACCCGTCCCTTGGCGATGGCCTCGACCCGCTCGACGGGCAGGCGGCGGCCCTCGGAAACCCGTCCGATGAAGCGGGCGTAGATCTGGTCCATCCAGCGGGCGAAGGCGGCGCGCTGGCTGTCCGTGAGGCCGGATCCCAGGGCGAAGGCGGAGGCATAGTCGGAACCCACCCCCACCTGCCGCAGGTCGACCCCAAACCGGGCCAGGGCCTCGCCGACGGCGAACTTGCCGCCAAAGACGCCGATGGACCCGGTCAGGGTCGTGGGCTGGGCCACGATGGCCGACGCGCCCGAGGCGATCCAGTAGCCGCCAGACGCTGCATAGGGGCCCATGGAGACCACGACCGGTTTCCCGGCGGACTTGGCGCTCTCAATGGCCCGCCGGATCTGCTCCGAGGCGGTGTCGGAACCCCCGGGCGAGTTCACCCTCAGGACGATGGCCTTGACGTCCTTGTCCTTCACGGCGTCATTCAGGGTCTCCTCCAGGAGGTCGGAGTAGATTGCGTCCCCGGAGGCAAAGGGATTGGAGCCGCCGTCGCCGCCGGTGACGATGCCGCCCTCGGCAGCGATCACGGCGATGGCCGGTCCCATGGACGGGCCAACGTCATGCACGCTACGGGCATAGGCCCCGATGTCGCGGAACACAGCGTCCTTGCCGGCCCGGTCGGACAGCTGCTTGCGGGCGGAGTCGAGATAGTCGACCCGGTCGATCAGGTTGAGCCGGAGGGCGTCCTCAGCCATCAGCGGGCCGGACTCCAGGGAGGCCTTCAGGGTGGCGGGCGTTTGGCGCCGGTCCGCTGCAGCCCGGTTGATCGCCGTGCCGTAGATCGACTCCAGCATGGACTGGGTCGCCTCCCGGTGGGCTGGGGTGTAGTCCGACTGCAGGTAGCCGTTGACGGCGTTCTTGAATTCCTTGCGCTGCTCGTAATCGGCGCGGACACCGTAGCGATCGAAGAAGCGCTTCAGGAAGATGTCCTCAGACGCCAGGCCGGTAGCCTGCAGGGAGGATCCGGGCTGCATCCAGACCTGGCCGCCCGCGGCTGCCAGCATGTAGGTCGAGGGCGTGGCACCCGCAGGATAGAGGCCCTGGCTGAAGACGATCAGCGGCTTGCCGGTCTTGCGGAAGCGGCGCAGGGCGTCGGAGATCTCATCGGCCATGGCGGGCTCCATGCCGGACTCAGGCAGGCGCACCAGGAGGCCGCGGACATGATCGTCCGTCTCGGCCTTGCGCAGGGTGGCGATGATCCGCATCACGGACAGGGTGGGTTGCCCGAAACTGGCAAAGGGGTTGGCCCGGTCCTGGTCGGTGATCTCCTGCCTCAGGTCGAGCTCGACCACTGTCCGGGCAGGAACGGGCTCGGGCCGCGAGGCCCCAGCCGCCAGGACGATCAGCAGGAAGGGTACGCCCACGAGGAACAGCATCAGACCGGCGAAGACGCCAGCCATGGTCAGTAGGAACTGCTTCATTACGGATCCCGGGGGCGGTTTAGGAATTCAGACCCTAACCCGGGACAGACGGCGCGCCAATGGACCCCGCTCCCGACGTCGGATCGATCGGCTCAGAAGGCGTGGAGGAAGGCAAACACCCGAGAAAAGTCCCCCCGGCGGGCGGCGGCATCGTGGACCCAGAAGAAGAGACGTCCCCGCCGCATCCACTCCAGACCGGCGGCCGGATCGCTGTCGACCTGCAGGAAAAGTCGCCAGTGTTGGGCGGCGGAGATCGTCTCGGCGGTGATGTCGTCGGGATCGAAGGTCCGGACGTCGCCCGTCCCGGCGGCCGCCGCTGCGCACTGGATCTCCATGTCATCCCCCTGAAGGATGCCCGGGTAACCGCCGACCTGGTGGGCGGGCTCCGGCGACAACATCTCCAGGACAGCCGCCTCCAGGGTCAGGGTCTCGGCCTTGGTCAGGGACTTCCAGTCGAACGCGATGCGCTCGTCCGCATAGGACATCCGCGGGGTCGGCATCAGGGGGAAGGCGGCGATCCGGCTTCGCGGTCGCAGGTCATCCGGCGGCGCGACAGGTCTGGCAGGGCCCGTCTCCAGGCGGACGATGCAGGCGCCAGGCTGCTCGGGCTCGAAGTCCTGGGGGCGGTCGCCCATGTCGAGGAAGACGTGCAGCCGGCCTTCAGGGGGCAGCCAGTCAGGCCCGCCCGCCGCGTGCACCTCCTGCAGGTCGATGCGCGCGAGGCAGGCCATGGGCCTGTCCCGGAACCTGGGCCAGTCGCCGGAAACGTCCGCCTCGCCCCCCAGCCGGGTCCGTCCCTCGCCGCCGGGAACGAGATGGAGGCAGGGCTGAGCCTCGGCATGAATCCGGTCGAGGATGGCCTGGACCTGGTCGGTCGGCGGCGCGATCGCCTGAGGCCTACCCTGGAAGAGCCCACCCAAGAAGCTGAAGACGCCCGCCATGACGGTTTCCCTCGTTGATCCTGTCCTTGCGAATTTTCGTTCCCAGTCTGTTCGAATTGTGGCGAGGGGTAACCTTCATTTCGATTTCGCGGTCGGAGCCCGGTGGGTGTTCTCGGCAACGTCGGCCGTCCTGGAGGCTGCCGAAGTCGGGAAGGCCTTCTGCCAGTCGGTGGAGCCGTACCAAATGCGCCGGATGGTCTTGATTCCGAGTACTTCGAGAAAGAGCCGGCTCGTCTTTGGGCGCTCGTGACCAGGCGATCAAGTCTAAGCGCCGACGTAATGGCGTGGGCACATTTCAGCTGAGCTGCTTCGCTCGAGTATCGTCGATGGACGTCTTGTCTAGACGTCCTCCCGTTTACGGTCGCCGCAGTACGGCTAGCGCCTGTTCGGGTAATTCTCGGCCACCGGGGATTATCTCGATTAGATCGAGTTTGGAACTCATGGCCAGGGCTGCGAAATATTCGCGGGTGGTCCAGGCTGAGAGATAGTTTGAGCCTTCAAGTGCATTGTTCCAAACCAGATAGGGGTGAGTCTTGAGAGTAGTACTGACCTCCGGGGGACCCCAATGTTCGGCGAACGTCTCGTCATGGAACGTCAGAAGCGCAATGGCACCAGGCTTCATAACGCGTGCACATTCTACGAGCCAGGCGGATGCGACAGCCTCTGTGAGGTGGGTCAAAACAGAATGCGCATACACGAGATCGAATTGGCCATCCTCCAAGGGTAAGGGAGGGCGCAAGTCGTTCTGCGTATAGACGCCTGGAAGGTTCTCAGCACACCAGTCGATCAGCGAAGTGTTGAGATCGGTACCATAAAACTGTCCACCACGGCGGATAACATCCTCCGCAAGCCACCTCGAAATGCGTCCGCATCCGCATCCCCAGTCTAATACTGTAAGTGCAGCGGCTGGATCGAGCCCGTGTCTCTGCGCAATTTGCACGAACTTGGTGGCGTCGGCCTGTCCGCGTTCAGAGAACCAGCGCTCGTCGGCTGTTCCAGACACAGCGACGATCAAGTCACTAGGAGGCATCGGCCGACCGTCATTAACCTGCTCTCCGGGGCGGCGAGCAATGCGGTGCTCCAGCCAACGGAAATACGGTCCGATGAGACCGGTGGATTCCATAATGCGACGAGCAAGGCGGCGTGTACGCCTGATAAACCCGATTTGCGTTGAGGAGGCGATGCGACTTTCCACGCTTCAATCCGAATACAGGGCGATGAGCGCCGATTGTAGAATAGGTTGGGGTGCGCCGGCGGGCAATCGCGGGTGAAGTCCAAGCGGTGCCAAGCGTCGTCCTAGGAAGTCACAAGGGCGGTCCCGCCGGATCCCTACGGATGTCCCACGCCGATCAGCGACAGCAAAACAAAACATGAACATTTCGAACAACCCAACCCCAGGCGGCAATCACATCTGAAGAGGGGAAAATGGTCGGAGTGGCAGGATTTGAACCTGCGACCCCCGCGTCCCGAACGCGGTGCTCTACCAGACTGAGCCACACTCCGACTTGGGAAGCCGGCTTATAGAGGACGTGATGACGGGCCGCAAGCGAGGCCGGGGGCGTTGCATCCGGCCCGGCCTTGGGCTATTCCCACGCCCTCGCGCGGCCCATCTGCGTCGCCGTTCCTGCTGGGGAATGGTGTAATGGTAACACAGCGGTTTTTGGTACCGTCATTCTAGGTTCGAGTCCTAGTTCCCCAGCCAATCCTCCCGTGACGGCTCACTCAGAGTGGCCGCTTGTCACGCAGCGCCCGCCCGGGTCAAATGCACGGGCTGTCGCGGTCGCTCATTTGGGCGCGCGATCCGGGGATCACCTGATGCAACGCCATGAACTGAACAGGCATTTTGAGTGGCAGCCTATCTCTGGCCCGTTTCGGACACTGAGCGCGGCGCAGGCGCGCCAGTACAACGAGGCCGGTTATTTTGTCTTCGAGGGGGCATTCACGCCCGAAGAGGTGAGCCGCGTCCGGGAGGCCATTGATCCCATCGAGCAGGCTCACGAAACGAAACTGCGGGAAAAGCACGGGGGCCAGCTGTTCATCAGCAAGGCGGACGCGATCACGTTTTCCGTTCACATCGTGACGCGCTCCGAGGTGGCCCGGGACTTCAGCCGTCACCCTGTCTTCCGGGATATTTGCCATGACATCATTGGTGAAAAGGCTCGGCTTTACTGGGATCAGGCGGTCTACAAGAAGCCTGGGAATCCCGAGGCGTTCCCCTGGCACCAGGACAATGGCTACACCTACATGGAGCCTCAGCAGTACCTGACCTGCTGGGTCGCGCTAACGGATGCGACCCTGGAGAATGGTTGTCCCTGGGTTGCCCCCGGCCTGCACCTGGACGGCACGCTGGCTCATGAACCGACAGATCTCGGGTTTCAGTGCGCTCGCGATCTTGAGGGCGCCGTGGCGGTTCCCGTGAAGTCGGGCGATATCGTCGTGTTTTCCTCGCTGACGCCCCACAGGACGGGTCCGAACCTCACCTCGGACACCCGCAGATCCTATATCCTTCAGTATGCGCCAGACGGCGTGGTCGCCTTGGATCCCCTCAGCGGCGAAAACAAACCCGCGAATGATCCTGACCGACAATATTACGTCGATATCTAAATCAAAAAGTTCCAATAAGAAGAGATATTCAGGATACTATAAATCCGGTGAGAACGTTTATTTCACTCACCCGATATTTTTGTCTTATTCAGTCTATAGAAGGCTGTGGTCCAGCTGTAGCCGGTCTGCTTCGGAAAGGACCAATCGCCTTCCCGGTTCAAGCCTGAGGTCGAGCCTTGCGGGCTGGTCAAAGGCTGCGAGACGAAGCTGAGCCGGCGAACTTGAGAGAAGTTCCACCCGGGTGATCCGGCCCTCCGCCAGGGTCGCAGAGACTTCTATCGCGCCATCGGCCAGCAAGGTGTCGAAGGACGCTGTTTCCCAGGACCGAGGGACGGCGGGAAAGAGGCGCACCAGGCCCTGAGAGCTCTGCAGCAACATGGTCTGGATGGCGTCGGCCGCACCCATGGCACCCTCGAGCGTAAAGGCTCCGAACCGTGCCATGCCAATGCCCCGCCCGCTCCAGTCTCCGTTGGCGTGGAAGCCGTTGGGGAAGACGAAGGCCTGGTCAAAGAGCGCCAGGGCGTCCCGCGCCGCCACGCCATCACCTATCCGGGCGGCGAGGGCCGCAGCCCAGGCATAGCTGTACCCCATCCAGAATTCGCGGGAGGCCGCAAGGATCTGCCCAACCGTCGCCCTGGCGACCCCGGAGGCGACCGGGTCGGGATCAAATCCCGTGAGTAGGGCCAGCGGGTGTACGGCCAGGGCATGGGAAAAGTGTCGGTGATGGCCGGGGTACTCGACATCCTGCGCGACCTGCAACTCGCCCCGCGCCGAGAGGGTCAGCTCCGGCATCTGCTGCAGGACGGACTCCCAGTGTTCCGCGTCGGCAGCCCGTCCGATTTCCCTCGCCAGGGTCGCTGTGGCCGCAAGGACCCACCTGAAGAGGCTCAGATCGTAGTTGGTGAAGGTGCTGAACCAGGCTTCCGGCCGGTTGTCCCCGACCTCCGGCGACGACGACAGGGCGACACTTCGCAGACCCTGAGCGTCGCGAACCTCGCTGATGGCCTCGACGAACCGGCAAACCTCGGTGAGGTAGGGCAGGGCCCGCTCCCGCAGGAAGTGCCGATCCTGGCTGTAACGCCAGTGCAGGAAAAAATGGTGCGCCAGCCAGGCTCCTGTGGAGACCGAGTGGGTGTACTGGCGCCAGCCGCCAATCTGCCGGTTCAGCAGGTCCGCCGTCATGGGCACGTTGAGGCCCGGGGTGCCGTAGAAGCGACGGGTCCAGGCGGTGCAGGCCTCGCGGGTGTCCCATAGCCAGTCAAGGAATCCGAGGCCGGCTTCCAGCTGGTTCCCGGCGTAGGCGGGCCAGTAGGCCATCTGACTGTTGAGGTCGTGGTGATAGTCGCCCTTCCAGGGCGGCAGCCGGCCATCGTCGCTGGTCCAGACACCCTGGAGCGCAGCGGGCGGTCGGCCACGCCGCGCCGCGGCACCGAACTGCGACATGCCGGAATAGTAGACCTTTTCGATCGACGCCTCGGGCAGGTCCAGCCGGCCCCGGGACCAGTAGTCCGCCCACCAGGCCGCCTGATCCGAGACGGCCTGGTCGAAATCGCCGGCAAGCGCGGCGTGCAGGCGACGGGTGATCTCACCGACCGGGTCCCCGCCCGCGGCGGCTGTAACGACGGTGCAGGCGCCTATCCAGTCCGCGCCTTCCAGCCGCCAGGCCGCCAGGGTTGCAAAGCTGAAGCCACCCCAGCCCTGCTGGACGAAACCGGCCATCCCCGGGCCAATGATCAGTTCCGGCGCCGGATATCCGAGGTCCCAGGCATGGTGGCGGCTCAGGGACAGCCCCGTCTCCGGAACCGTCTCGGTCGGAGGCGGCCCAAAGGGCGGAGGAACGACGCTGACGTCCGGAGCGCAACCCCGCAGGCGCAGTCGGCAGATCCCCTCGGCGTCGAGGATCGACTCCAGGACGGCGCCATTGGCCAGCACCACTTCAGCCCGTCCTGTCGCCCGCGCCAGACGCCAGCGGATCACCGGGCAGGGCAAGACCAGGGCAATGCGGCCGGCCTGCAGCCGGGTCGGCCCAGCACGATCATATGGGGCTTCAAGCAAGCCCTTCAGGTCGTCATGCCGCCCAGCGTAATGCGCCTCAACGACCTTTTCCCACGTATAGTCGGCCCGTTCGTACTCCTCTATGGGCCTGAGATCCCAGAGGTCAGCCCGGTCGAGTGAGATGTTGAGAGGGCGGCCATCTCCCCAGATGCTGGCCCCCATGAGACCATCGCCCAGTGGAAGCCCGTGGTCAGAGCTGACCGGCGTCGTTTCCAGCTCGATGGGATGGCGCCAGACGGGGTGATCTGCGGGCAGGGCCGCGGCCTTCGCCCTGGGCGCGCCTGAACCTGTCAACGGGGCCAGAGCACAGGGTTGAGGGGACCCGCTGCGACCTCGCCCGGAGGCGTGTCAGCAAGCCAGAGCTTGTGATCGAAGAACCGGGCGCCGCTGGTGTCCTGGCTGACCCGCGTCCCGTCAGCATACCAGATCACGGTCATGACAGAGCGCATCAGCGAGGTCGGGTTGGGCGGTGCCCGGTGCAGGGTCCAGCCCCGATGAAAGGTGGCGTCGCCCGCCTTGACCGCGCCATGCGTGGCCTCGACGAGGTTCAACTCCCGAACCACCTCGGAGAACCGCGCCTCGGAATCGTCTCCGATGACGAATGACCCAAGGTTGCCGCGAAGGTGGCTGCCATTTGCGAAGGTCATGGTTCCCACTTCGGCCGGGACGTCGACCAGGGGCAACCACATGGTGATGGTGTCGTTGGTCTCCAGCGGCCAATAGCTTTGGTCCTGGTGCCAGGGCGTGTGGCCGCCGCCCGGTTCCTTGAAGAGTGCCTGGTCGTGATACAGGCGCACGCCCTCTACCCCCAGCAGATCTGCCGCCACCTTTGCGAACCTGGCGGCGAAGACGAACCGCTTGGTGTCCGGGTTTCGGGTCCACAGGTTGTGCGCCTGCAGGAAGGCCCTTCCATAGGTGTCCCGCGCTTCGATCGGCACCGCCTTTTCGGCAAGGCGGCCGACAAGCGCCTCTATCGCCGGCCGGAATTCGGAGATTTCCTGCGGGCTGACCAGCCCCCGGACGACGGCGTGGCCATTGCGCTGGAAGCCGTCAATCGTATCCCGGTCGATCTCGACCAGCCTGTCGATTCCGCTTGGCGGTGGAAGTCCGGCATCGGGGGTCATGGGCACCTACTGCACGATCGGGATGGCACCGGATACGGGCCGGGCCGAGGCCTCCACCTCAGGAAGGCGCATAGCCAGACTGCCTGTGGCACCCTGCATGCGTCCGACGGCGTCGGCGATGTCGAAGAATGTAGAGGCGTCGAACAGCCTTGGCCGGTCGTCCATGTGGAGCTTCTGGTCCATGGCCTCCAGCGTGTCCCGCCAGCCCTCGCGGCCGTAGGACGGCCATTGGACGCCATCCTGCATGTAGGCGATGTCGATGAAGTAGCGCCTGCGGCTGCCCCCGCCGGGCTGGGCGCGCCGCGCATGGACCAGGGCCGAATGCGCAAAGATCACAGTTCCTGGCGGGATGTCATTGATCACCACCGTGCCGGGGATTTCCTGTTCCCCAATGAAGGACAGGGCGTCGCGCCGCATGACGGCCCGGTGACTCTTGGGCAGGAGCAGGAGGTCGCCGACCGTGCCATTCAGGCCGTCGAGATAGTGCAGGACGTGGAGTTGCACATGCTTGCGGTTCGTCTGCGGGACCTGTTCGTAGTCATGGTGCCAGGCGATCCCCGCGAGGCCGGGGTCATGTCTCGCGGCATGGCAATGGTGGAAGGTGAAGGCGGCCCCGCCCATGATGTCGTCGGTGATCGCCAGGGTCTCCGGATCGACGACCAGGTCGCAAAGCTGATCATAGCGATGGATATTGCGTCCATCGAACCGGGGCTCGACCTCGACATAGCGATCGATCTCACGGGCCACGGCTTGGGCTCTCTCCGGGCTCAACATGCCGGGACGGATCACATAGCCAAGCTTCCGGAACTGCTCTTTCTCGCCTTCGGATAGACCCATCGCGCTTCCCTCGGCCAGCCTGCCCCGGAGGGTCGAATCTAAAGTGGACTCCGGACAAGGTGTCAAACGGCATCTGGGCGCTCCCGAAGGTGAGGCGCGCGGTCTTCGTTCCTGGAGCGTCAGGCCGGGACCAGGTCGAAGGCCACCGTCATGCGGGTCTCGTTCGTCGTGAACGGGACGGTGCCGTGCCACATATAGCTCGGGAACAGCACCAGGCGGCCGGGCTCCGGGCGGACATGGTGTTCAGCGTCCAGGGGCGGTGAGGTCGGGATG